>JAJRTI010000491.1 GCA_024278415.1 Planctomycetota bacterium
CTTCGGGCTGCGGTGTCCGCGAGGGGTTGCACGCAGGCGAAGAGCCGGGACGTTTGTTGTGAACCTGCCTGGATCCACTTCGAAACTGAAACTCCAGAATGCAACGCGTTGGGATACGTACAATCAGACCTACACCCTTAGTTTCCCATGTTGGCCGCTCGGAGACAAGCGCTGCGCCGGCATCGTGCAAAGCGCATCCGACCGTGATATGTTGTGGAACCCTGCATCGCTTCCTACGGACGCAAAACCTGAACCGTGAGAGCCCGCACCGACACTCCCGCAATCCCGGCCCGCGCCGCGTGGATCACCCTCGCGGCCGCGGCGGCCGTGGCCGCGTTCGTGACCGCGGGCATGTGCACCGGCGCACTCACGATCGGCGTGGATCGGCAGTGGACGTGGGATCCCAAGCCGACGGACCGGCTGTGGGCGCTGCCGGTCACGCTGTTCGCGTTCGGCGTCTTCCTCGCGGCTCTGCTCGCGATCGGGTCCAAGCTCGCCCACGCCGACGCCAAGCCGCGGCGCGGGGAGGACGCGCTGCTGCTGGGGGTGCTCGTTGTGCTGGGGTTTGCGCTTCAGCTCGGCGTGGGGCAGCTCTCCAAGGCCGGGCTGCGGGACTGGCCGCTCATCGTCGCCGCGCCGCACACGAACGGGTACTTCGAGGCTGCGCGGCACGTGGACAACGCGGGCGCGTTCCTGCGCGACTACGACCGCCTCATGCCGCGCCTGAACTTCCACTGCCGCACGCACCCCCCGGGGCCGATGCTCTACTTCCTCGCGGCGATACGCGTCTTCGAGGGCTCGCCCGGCCTGACGCGGACGGCGTCGAACATGCTCCGTGACTCCGCGTTCGACACGCAATCGCTCATGGAGTCGTTCGCGCAGGGCGCGGGCCTCACGCTCACGCGGCCGCAGATCGTCGCCGCGTGGGCGTCGGGCATGGGCTTGGCGCTGCTCGGCGTGCTCGGCTGCATTCCCCTGTTCGTCATTGCGAAGCGCTTTTACGGCCGAGAGGCTGGGCTATGGGCCGCGGCCATCTGGCTCGTGTCGCCCTGCGTGCTCTACTTCACCCCCGCGGTGGACCAAGCGCTTGCGTCGCTCTGCGTGCTCGGCGGGTGCCTGTGGATCTTCGCTGTCGGCGCGGCCACGCCGCGCCGCGCCGCGGTGCTTGCGTCACTCAGCGGCCTCGTCATGGCGCTCGCGCTCTTTGTGTCCATCAGCGCCGCGGTGTGCGGCGCGATGCTTGCCCTGTGGTGGGCGATACGGCTCTGGTGCGAGCCCGCGCGGCGGCGTGCGCTCGGGTGCGTGGCGTGCTGCGGCGCCGCGGGGGTAGTGGCCTTCTACGGCCTCGTCTGGCTCGTGACTGGCCACAACAGCATCGCCACGTTCGCGCAGATCCTCTCGGTCGCCCGTGAAAACGTGCGTCAGGGCTACATCGAGCGGCCGGTGCAGTTCACGTACGGCCGTTGGATCTTCTGGAACCTGGTGGAATTCGCGATTGGCCTGGGGTGGGCTACGGCCGTGTGCGCGCTCGCGTGGGGCTGGCGCGTCGGAGTGCGGCACGCGCTGCTGCTCGCGTTCGCCGCGACTCTACTGCTCTTGGACGTAAGCGGCACGTCCATGAGCGAGACCGGCCGGCTGTGGATGTTCATCATGTGGCCGGCCATGCTCGCGGCCGCGGGTTTCCTCGCGCGCGTGCAGCGCCATCGCCTCGCCATCGGCGCCACGATGCTCACGCTCCTCTTCGCCCAGTCGGTCGCGCTGAAGCTCTGGTTTGGGTGGGTGTGACCCCGAGCGGAGCCAGGGTCCGAGTCTTCGACAAGCCGCCTACGCCTTGCCACACGCATCGATCGAGATGTCTCTCCAGTGATGCAAGGGGCCCCCTGCGCGTGTGCAGGTTGACTTGCGCACGCGAATACCTATAATTCGAAACTCCCCAAGTGGCTCCCTGCGCCTCCAACTCCATCATCCTTACAGCCAAGTAGAGCGTGAATCCATGAGCATGAGCAACGATCAGAAGGTATTGGCGATCCTCGCCGGCGGCGGTCCGGCGCCCGGCATCAACGGCGTCATCGGCTCGGCCGCCCTGGAAGCCGCGGACAACGGCCTGAAGGTGATCGGCATCCTCGACGGGTTCAAGCACCTGGTCAAAGGCGATACCTCCCAAATCATCGAGTTGGCGCCGGAGCACGTGTCCCGGATTCATCTGAATGGCGGCTCGATCCTCCGCACGTCGCGCGAGAACCCCACGAGCGCGCCCGAAAAGATGGCCAACGTGGTTAAGGCGCTCAAGGCGCTGAACGTGAGCTACCTTGTGACGATCGGCGGCGACGACACCGCGTTCAGCTCGCGCACGGTCGGGGAGACGCTCAATAACGAGATCAAGGTCGTGCACGTGCCCAAGACGATTGACAACGACCTGCCGCTCAAGGAGTCGTCGCCTACGTTTGGCTACCAGACGGCCCGCGAGGTGGGCGCGAAGCTTGTGCAGAACCTCATGGAGGACTCGAGGACCACGAGCCGCTGGTACTTCGTCGTCGCCATGGGCCGCTCGGCCGGCTTCCTCTCCATGGGCATGGCCAAGTCGGCCGGCGCGCACCTATGCCTCATCCCGGAAGAGTTCCAGGACCATGCGAGCATGGACTGCGTGCTGGACGTGATCGAGGGTGCGATGATCAAGCGCAAAGTCAAGGGCCGGCCCGACGGCGTCGCGGTCATTGCCGAGGGCGTGGCGCTGAAGCTCGACCCCGGCGTGTGGGAGGGCGATCCGTTCGCATCGGTGAAGTTCGACGAGCACGGCCACATGCGCCTGGCCGAGGTGGACTTCGCGCGCATCCTCAAGCGTGAGATCGAGAAGCGCTTCGCAGACCGCGGGCAACAGATCACCATCGTGTCCGCGGACATCGGGTACGAGTTGCGCTGCGCGCCGCCCTGCGCGTTCGACTGCGAATATACCCGCAACCTCGGCTCCGGCGCGGTGCAGTACCTCCTCGGGATCCTCCCCAACCCTGAGTTCCCGGTCAAGCCGGGTTGCATGATGGCCATGGAGGACGACGACATCGTCGTGCTGGACCTCGAAAAACTCAAGGATCCGGAAACGGGCAAAACGAGGGTGCGCCGGGTGAATCTGAACAGCGACCAATACCGCGTCGCCGTGCGCTACCAAATGCGCCTCAAGAAGCGGGATCTGGAGTGCGACGACATGGCCGCAAAGCTCGCGGAGACTGCCGGCATGAGCGTGGACGACCTACGCGCCAGGTTCGCCGCAACGGCCATGTAACGCCGCGGCTCCTTGGAGGCAAGAAGGGCCTCTGGTGCGGCGGCAGCGGAAATCTGGCGGTCAACGGGCTGGCTTGCCCTTCCCGAAGATCTCCCGCAGGCGAGGGTCGCCCTTGATCGCGCTGAACTGCGGATCCTTCTGAATCGTCTCGAGCCGGAGGCGCATCCCCGCCACCACAGCCTCCCGGAGACGCTCAATCGCCAAGTCGGGCTCGCCAGTCTGTGCGTAGGCCCGCGCAAGCCCATAGAACATCTGCACGTACTGTGGGAATCTGAATGCGAACGCTCGCTCGTAGAAAGGGATGGATTCCTTCAACTCGCCGGCCCAGTTGTAGGCCATCGCCAGTTCGATCAGACAGCCGCCGATTCGGTGGTGGTCGTTCGCGTCGAGCGATATCCTGAGGGACTCTGCGAGCCACGGTCGCGCTCCCTTGAAGTCGCCACACGAGCGGTGCAACTGCCCGATGAAATATAGGGTGTGCCGCCTGCCTCCTCCCGACTGTCCGATGGCGCTGTAGAGCGCCAAGGCTTCCTGTCCATCCTCGTAGGCTTCAACGTATCTCCTCTGTCGAGATCCCTTGATCCACATCGGATGTCCGCCGATAGAGTTGGCTCTCGCGCTCAGGTCGCGCCGAGCCGCGGAGCGACCCAGATCCGCCACACGCTGGATCAGCCGGCTGAGTTCTCGATCGTTCCCCATGTTGGGTGTTCTCTGCAACACTTGGCAGACAGAATCCACAATTCGGTCGTTGGCGACGTGCAGCCTCTGCGCCTTTGCCGAGAGACGAGATAGCCAGTCGGCGATCGTCTTGTCGTAGCAATAGCGCTGCCTCACCGGCCTCAAGACTTCGTCGTAGCTCGCTTTCGTAACGCGCTGAAGGACTGCCGCAACGCCATCGCGATCCGCGGCCTTGCAGAAGCGCCTGAGCAGAGCCACATACGCGTATGCGTCGCCGAGCCGATGCAACTCGCCCGCGGCTGCGTCGGCTTCGGCTCGCGAGCCGTCGCTAAGCGCAGCCACCAGCCAGTCCGCGCGGGGCCGGCCCTTGTTCTCCTGCCACCACTGTCGCCACTTGGCGGCGTCTCGTCCCAAACGTCTGCAAGAGGCTCTCTCCAGAGCGGCGGCAGCGGCCTCCGAAAGCTCGGCGTTGTCGAGCAGCTCGATCAGGGTCGGCGCGAGTTGGCCGGCCTGCTCTGGCGGCAAGGCCGCGAGAATCTGCGGCCGCGCAGGGCAGTCGGCGGCCCCCAACGCTTGCACCAGGGCGCGGGCGGCAGCCTCGTCGCCACGCGCGATCAGAGAAGCCACAGCGGCGTTTCGGATTCCGCCATTCGCGTTGTCAAGCTGAGCGGCAATGAGGTCGAGCGCGTCGTCCGCAGCCGGCCGCGCGAGCAGGCGTTGGACGCCACGGCCGAAGCCTGGAATCTTGACGAAGTGTGCGGCCTCCAGTAGCGCTTCGACGATAGCGCGAGAGTTCTCAGACTCACAGCACATCACGAAAACACATGCTAGGCGCTGGGATTGGGGGCGCCTCCTCAGGTTCCTCGTGATCGCCGGGAGGTGGTCCAGCAAGGGGGCGTGCTCGGCCACGGGCTTGGTTACGAGCATGTCGCTCAATCCCGCGGACTCGACATTCTCAGCGACAACGAAAAGAGCAGAGAGCGTGAGAACGACCCGCATCATCGTGCCTCTCCTTTCTTCCCGGCGAGAGCGTCGTATCGCTCTGCCGCCGCGGGCGCATCGGCAAGCGCTTGCAGCACACGGGACTCAAGCTTGTCCTTCAGTTCTGGCCGGGACATAATCTTGTGGCACAGTCGGGCAAGCGCTTCGGTCATCGCCTTGGCCTGCTTATGCTTCGGGAACAGCTTGATGCCCTCCACGTAGGCGCTGATGGCATCCTCATCGCGGCCTGCGCGGCGATACAGATCGCCGGCCTTGCGGATCAAGCTTGGCGAATTCTTGTCCTTGGGGAAGTAGACGGCCGTCTTCCTGTACTGTAGAGCGGCCTCCTCCCTGTTCCCGGTTTTCAGCAGCATGTCGGCTAAGATTTTTCGGGGCCAATGGGCCTGCCACTGCTTGGGGAACTTATCCACGAATTCCCGATATCGTTCGATGGTCTGTTCGGGAGTGCTGTAAGGCCTCGCCAACTGGACGAGCGAGCGCATGGCGGTGGGGTTTGTCGTCTCCGCGTCCATGCGCCGGTCGATGATATCCAGCGCGGCCACCGTGTCTCCTTGCCGCCGATACAGCGCGAGGAGGAACGCCAAGGCTTGGGTCGCTTCAGGCAGACGGGGGTCGCGTTCGGCCACGAGCAGATACTCTTCTTCGGCCTCGCGGAGCTTCCCGTGGTCGTCGAGCCAGATCGCGGCGCGCAAACGAAGTTTTGCCCACTCACGCTCCGAGCCTGGGATCGCCTCTCCCGCGTCGCAGGCTCGCAGCGCATCCGTGGGCTTTCCGCTGGCAAGATAGAGACGGGCCGCGAGCACATAGAGTTCGCGGCGTTCGGAATCGGCCAGGGCTTCGATGCGCTCCGGAGCATGCAGGAGAGGCTCCAGTCTATCGAGCGCGGGCTTCGCCCGTCCTGCTGCATCAAGCTGCTTAGCGGCCTCCAGATCGACGAGCGTCCTGACGGCCGGGGACACGGGTTCGATCTGCCCCAGCCATTTGGCCGCCCGGCCCGCGTCGCTCGCCCAGTCCTCACGAAGCCGCGCAAGGCACCGACGCGCGACGGGCGCGCGTTTCGCATTTCGAAGCGCGAACGCGTAGATCTGAATAGCAAGCTGGCGCCAGTCGGCTGGGGATGCGGACGAGCCGGTCGCTTTGTCCGCCTGAGCCGTGAGAACGTACGATCGCCCGCGCTCTAGAAGCAGGCCGGCCAAGTCCGCGGCTTGAGCCGCGTCCGTGTTCGCTCCCAGTCCCTCCATGACGGCCGCTTTCAATTCAGCGTACGCCGGTCCCGTTCCGTTCCGCGCGTCGGCAAGGGCCGGCCC
>JAJRTI010000492.1 GCA_024278415.1 Planctomycetota bacterium
CGCGTCTCACTCCACCCGTATGGCCACCACCGTGATGTCGTCGTACTGCGGCTCTTCGCCGACGTGTGCTGAGATGTCGTCGAGGAGCTGCTTGAGCAACTCGTCTGACGTCACGTCGGTGTGCTTCCGAATGAACGCCTCCAGCCGCTCCTCGCCGAACTCCTCGCGCTCGGCGTTCATGGCCTCCGTGACGCCGTCGGTGTAGAGGAAGATGCGGTCGCCGCTGTGCAGGGCCACGTCTTTCTGCTCCATGAGCCCGCGGAACTTGTCGCCCGTTGCGAAGCCCAGCGCCATGCCCTTGGGCTTGAGGAACTCGCACGCGCCCGTGGCCGCCCGCAGCACGATCATGGGGTTGTGCCCCGCGCTGCTGAACCGCACCACGCGGCGCTCCGCGTCGAGGATCGCGTAGAGCGCGGTCACGAACATGCCTTGCCGCAATTCGGGGGCGATGGCCTCGTTCGTCTCGCACATGATCTCCGCGGTGGACGTGCTTTCCGCGGCGAGCATCTTGAGAATCGAGCGGGTCATGATCATGACGAGCGCGCCGGGCACGCCCTTGCCGGCCACGTCGGCGATTGCGATGCCGAGGCGGGCGTCGTCGATGGGGTAGAAGTCGTAGTAGTCGCCGCCGATCTCGTGGGCCGCCTTGTACACCGCGGCGATGTCCATGCCCTTCATCTGCGGCAGTTCGCTGGGGATGAGGCGGAGCTGCACGTCCCGCGCGATGAGCAGCTCCTGCTCCGTGCGCTGCTTCTCGATCATCTCTTGGTGGAGCCGCGCGTTGTGGATGGCCAGCGCGGCCTGCTCGACGACCAACTGCATGAAGTCGCGGTCCCGCTCCGCGAAGGGCCGGCCCTCGCGGCGGTTCACGAGTTGGATCACGCCGTAGACCTGGTCCTCGATCAGCAGCGGGAAGGCCATGGTGCTCTGGATCTGGATCAGGTCCGGCACGGTTTGGTTCACCGTGTCGCTGTCGCTCGCGTTGTCGATCACGACGGGCTGCCGCGTCTGCACGGCTTGGCCGAGCACGCCTTGGTCCAGCGGCACGGGCGTGTGCATGAGGAAATCGTGGAGGAAGCGCTTGCGCGTGACCGCGTAGTTGGGCGGGGGCACCGGCGGGGGGAACGTGCCGCGCACGGACTTGGCCCTGAGGCAGTCGCCTTCACACACGAAGACCGCGCCCGCGACGGCCTCCAGATCGTCCACCAAGTTGCGCAACAGGATGTTGAAGAGTTCTTCCAGTTGGAAAGTAGACTTGAGGCGCGTGGCGATGTGGTGGAGGAGGCGCAACTCGCGGTCCTTCTCGCCCACCTCGTGGATGCGCCGCTGTTCGCGTTCGGACACCAAGTCCACCAGCGCCGCGGCCGCGAGCACCGCGTACCCGATGGCGGTGACCGGCTCGGCTGAGCCGGCGAACAGGCGCGCGATCGCGCCGGCCAAGAGCAGGCCGCAGCTTGCGAGGAAGAGCCGGAGCGTGGTGTTGGAGGTGAAGACCTGGGGCCGGTTGAGCGCGTGCAGGCCCAGCCAGACGAGCACGACGAGTTCGCCCGCGGTCCAAAGGAACTTGCGCCCGCCGAGGTCGGCGAACGTGGGCATGGCCACGACTGGCCGAAAGCTGATGTCGAGCACCAAGCCCACCCCGAGGATCAGCATACAGGTGCGCGCGGTCGCGTGCAGTTGGTGGGCCCACGCCCCAGGCCGCTCGCCTTGCGCCCGCGACGTGAAGCCGAGGCTGAGGTAGAGGAAGCCGCACAGGCACAGCGGGAAGTACGCCAGCCACAGGAAGGGCACCACGCCCATGTGTGCGGCCCTGGAGACCAAATCGCCGACAACCACCAAGGCCTCCGCGAACACCAGCAACATGAACCCCGCGCGCATGCACGCGTGCTTCTGCCGGTCCGCGTGGCCGAGCCCCAGCGCCACCTGCTCGATGCCGAGCAGCACGCCGACGATGAGGAGCCGGCCCAAGGCGGATACGCATTCTACACTCAGCAGATCCATCTGCCTCCTCTGCTCGTGACTTCGGTCACGACCCGGGGGGTCTCGTGAAATCCAGCGGTGTGCTCCCGGGCGGCGGGCCGCCGCGCCGGCCGAATAGGGTATGGAAGAGCGCCTTCATGACGCCGCCCTTGTTTTTCATGCAAAGCTTGCGGATGGCTTTGCGGGACGTGTGCGTCGGATTCTCCTGGATCAACTCGACGCCTGTCTTGCCCTGGAGCTGAGCGTTCTCGGCGATGTTGCGGAATGCCTCTACGTCGTCCGGGTCGCTGAGCCCGTCGAGCACCTCACGGTCTTCCGGGTCAAGGTCTGGGTCGTCCAAGGCGGTCCTCATGCGTTTACATGCGCCCCATGACAGTGCCTGGCCGCGCCGGCGGCCACAGGTCTCATCATACAAGACGCCCGTTCAGATGCAACACGGAAATGCCCTCGCCGGCCTCGCGCACGGCCGATGGGGGCCATTGCGACAGGTAGTGCTGAGAGCCAAAGGCCGGCACGTCCTCGTTCAAGATGAACATGCCGCCCCCGCGCCAGCGGTTGCCAGCCGCGAGAAAATCCGCCACCGCGCGCCGGAGGCTCGTGTCGCGCGGCGCCGCGGACCAGTCCTCGATGTCGTCGCGGCAGAAGATGAAGTACAGGCCGTCATTGCCGTTCGATGGCGTGGGGAAGAGGTACAACTCGCGCTGGAACCGCACGAGGTTGGCCGTATCGGGCAGGATCTCCTGCAACTGCGTGTTGAAGATCCACGACCCGCACTCGATGCCTTTGAACGGCTTGTTCGGGAAGTGGCGCCGGAAAAACTGCATGGCCCGGCACAGCGTCTCTTCGCACCGCGCGGGCGTCATGCCGCCGCCGCCCGGGATATGCATCTGGAGCACGAGGTCGCCGGGCCCCAGTGTGCGGCGCCACTTCGTCTTGGGCAACGTGACCCAGCGCCGCGTGGCCATGCCGGCAGGGGACACCGCGTAGCCGGCCGCGGCCCGTTCGTCCTCCCGTAGCGTCGAAGTCCACACGCCTTCCGTCTCGCTCGCGCGGGCGACTTGGCCGTCCGGGAGGAAGCGCACGCGGTCCGGCGCGAGCGCGAGCGTCTCGCCCGTGGAGGGGTTGCGGTATACCACGACCAGCCCCCGGAACGGCCGGATCATGTACTCCATGCGGCCGACGCGGAAGAGGTCGCCGTCGAGGTGGTGGCGGTACCAATACAACGTGCGCTTGTCGATGCCGAGCAGGCCGCCGGTTGCGTACGCGTATCGCTCGGCGACGGGCCGGAGATGGCACATCGTATCGCGCGTCACTTGCTCCGCCACGCCCATGCGCGCGTGCAGGGCGCGCACCTTGGGCACGATGGACAGAGCCACGAGCAGGTAGAACGCGCCTGCCACGCCGCCGAGCGCGCGTTCGAGCGTGGGCCAGCCGCGGAAGTTCGGCGCATCGGCCGCCTCGTGGAGGCGCTGGTGGCAATGCCAGGCGAGGCGCAGCAGGCCGGCGTCAGCCGCGATGCGCTCCGCGGCCGCGCGGAGTGTCGCGTCCGCGTTGGGCTCCAGGCTGGCCCACTCGCGGCTGACGGTGAACTCTTCTGGCTCGAGGAAAGCCGGGAGCCGCGGCGGAAGCGTCTGGCAGGACTCCTGCCAGTACGGCCGCACCGCGTCGAGCGTCTCCGGCTCGCCGAGTTGCGTGAGAAGGTGTTGCAGGTTCATAGGGCCGCGCAGCTTAGGCCGCGCCCAGGCGCGTGTCAAGCGGGCCAGGCGGCAGGTGTTTCTCCATGGGGTGTGCAAATCCTAACGCTGGACGCCGCAGGCTTGTAGTAGGGCGATTCATCGCCCGTCTCTGGGCCTGAAGCAAGGGGCGATAAATCGCCCTACTGCGAACGACCCGCTCGTCCAGCAGGAGTACGTGCACTTGGTGATCGGTAACACTTCAGCCAAGTGCCACGTCTCTGAGACTGGAAAGGGGGGCGATGCCCCTCCCGGAAGGCTTCCAACGAATTCAGATAGACAACGAATGATGGGGAACGGCCGACCATTCTGCCTTCAGGCGCGCGGTTGCCTGC
>JAJRTI010000493.1 GCA_024278415.1 Planctomycetota bacterium
CTTCGAACCGCTATTATACGAATGCGGCGCTTGCTTGCACCAGACTGAGCCCGGCAAACAGGCCGAGAGGGCGCGCGCCAGATCCAAAGCGCCGTCAAGCCGGCGCACTCCAGATCCAAAGCGCCGTCAAGCCGGCGCAAAGGCTTGACAGCCTCGCGGCGCGGCTCTACCTTAGTCCGCAACATGGACACTCGCACACTCGATGACCTCAGAGCGATCGTCGCCGCGCCGCACGTGCTAACCGACGCGGAGGATTTGATCTGCTATTCCTACGACGGCACCAAGCAGCAGTGCCTGCCCGATGCCGTGGTCAGGCCCGGCGACGGCGACGAGGTGGCGCAACTGCTGACGCTCGCCAACGAACGAGGCACGCCTGTATACGCGCGGGGCGCCGGGACGGGGCTGTCCGGTGGAGCAGTGCCGGTGCATGGCGGCATCGTGCTCGATACGGTGCGGCTCAATCAAGTGCTCGAGGTCGACGAGAAGAACCTCATTGCAGTCGTCCAGCCGGGCGTGGTCACCGGGCAATTCCAGAAGCAAATCGAGGCGCTCGGCCTGTTCTACCCGCCCGACCCGGCGAGTGCGGATTCGTCCACCATTGGCGGGAACGTGGCCGAGAACGCCGGCGGCCTGCGGGGGCTCAAGTATGGCGTGACCAAGCACTACGTGCTCGGCCTCCAGATTGCTTTGGCCGATGGCTCGCTTATCCGCACTGGTGCGCGCACGTACAAGTCGGTGACAGGCTACGATCTGACGCAGTTCTTCGTCGGCTCTGAAGGCACCTTGGGCATCTTCACGGAGATCACGCTCAAGCTGCTGCCGCTGCCTGAGGAGATCGCGACGCTCATTGCATTCTTCGATCGCGCGTCCGATGCCGCGGACGCGTCCTCGGCGATCGTCGCGGCGCGTATCCTCCCACGCGCACTGGAGTTCATGGATGCGGCATGTATCGGCTGTGTGCGGCAGTATCAGGACACGGGCGTGCCGGAGGAAGCGAAGGCCTTGCTGCTCGTCGAAGTGGATGGCCCAGCGGGCTCGACGCAGCGCGACCTGGACAAGATCGATGCTGTTGTGAAGCAGCACGCCGCGTTCGAAACGCGCATGGCCTACGACGCCGCGGATCGCGAGCAGCTCTGGCTCACGCGGCGCTCCGTCTCGCACGCGCTCTTTCGCGTCGCACCAGTCAAGTTCAACGAAGACGTGTGCGTGCCGCGCAGCCGCGTCACCGAGTTGCTCGACTGGGTGCGTGCTCAGGAGCAACCTGTGCCTGTGATGTGCTTTGGCCACATTGGCGACGGCAACATCCATGTCAATATTATGTTCGAGGAAGACGAGCGCTCGCAGGCCGATGCTTTCGCGGCGCGGCTCATGGAGTATATCGTCACCATCGACGGCACACTCTCCGGGGAACATGGCATCGGCAACATCAAGTCGAAGTTCTTGGGACTCGAAGTGGGCCAGCGTGAGCAAGAACTCATGATGTCGCTCAAGCGTGCGCTTGACCCCAACGGCATCCTCAACCCCGGGAAGATCTTTCGGTCGTCGCCTTAATCGCGGTGCGCGGCCGCAACCAAAGGTAGCTGCAGCCGCCAGGCTGCGGGACGAACACGAGACGACTTCCAATTCGGCGCATTTCGTATGCTGGCGCATGCGGCGACCCCTTGACCGGTCCCATGGCTGACGACGCCAAGACAAACGAGAAGATCGACAAGCTTGCGGAGGTGTTGGCTGGCCACCAACGGCTCTGGGTGTTTGTGCAGACCCCGCCCGACCCGGATGCGTTGGCCTCGGCAGCAGCCTTGTTGCTCGTGGCGGACTCGCTCGCTGGGCTCAAAGGCCGGATTGTGTATGCCGGCGTGCTGGGCCGCGTGGAGAACCGCGCGGTTGTTCGGCACCTCAAGCTCGAACTCGTCCGCGCACGTTCTGTGCACATCAAAGACGGCGACGCAGTTGCGTTAGTCGACTCCCAGCCTCGCGCCGGCAACAACCCCCTGTCCGACGCTTGTTCGCCGGACATCGTGATCGACCACCACCCCATCCGCCAGGACAGCCGGCGATCCGCATTCACGGACGTGCGTAGCGCGTACGGCGCGACGTCGACGATCCTGACCGAGTACTTGCAGGCGCGGTCTATCGAGCCCAGCGCGCGCCTGGCAACCGCGCTGCTCTACGGCATACGCTCCGACACGGACGACCTGGGCCGCGAGGCGTGCAAGGCGGACATCGACGCCACGATGTATCTGTATCCGCTCGCGGACAAGCGTCTGCTTGCCCGCATCGAGCGTGAGCGCGTGCCGATCAAGTATTTCCATACGCTCTCGGAGGCTCTGCGCCGCGCGGTCGTCTACGGCCCCGTGGTCATCTCCCAGCTCCGGCGGCTGGACAACCCGGATGCGGCCGCGGAGATGGCCGACCTGCTCATGCGCCTGGAGGGTGTGCACGCGGCGTTCTGCTACGGCGTGTTCGACGATGCCATCGTGCTGTCGCTTCGCTACTTCAGGGACGATGCGCATGCCGGGGATTTGATGCAAGACATTGTCAAAGGGATCGGCCGAGGCGGCGGCCACGGCGTTGCCGCGGGCGGGCAAGTGCCGTGCGCGAAGGGGGATCGGGAGGAGGAAAGGCGGCTCGCCCGGCTCATTCGGCGCCGGGCCTACCGCGCGCTTCGCGTGGACACGTCCGAAAGGATCAAGCTTGTGCCCAGGTAGCCGTTCACCCGTCCCGCTCGCCCTCGCCGGCCGGCAGCAGCCACACGAGCAGCGCCCACAGGCCAAGCAGGAACGCCCACCCAAGCACGCCTGTCACCACCTTGCTGTCTCCGTAGAGCCATCGAAGATCGCTACCCGCTCTGGCAACAAGGAGGCCCTTGGTCTTGAGCACGAAGACCCAACCCGCGTGCAGCCCTATGGAGACCCAGAGCCGGCCGGTGCGAAGGACCGCGACGCCAAGCACAACGCCCACCAAGAACAAGCCCACCGTCCCCGGCAGGATGGACTCGTTCCAACGGCTCGGATCCGCGAGCACCATCGGCTCCCGAGCGATCGGGGCAAAGCACGCGGCGAGCGTCTTCAGGCCAATCCACGGATCAAAACCGACCGGCACATATACCTTGGCGCGGAAAAAGTGCAGAAGCGAGTAAAGCGCGCTGCTCCAGACCAACCCCTGCCGCGCACCCAGCCCGGCCGCGATGCTGCGAAGGACAAAGCCGCGGAAAAGCACTTCTTCCAGTAGCCCGACCGCACACGCTGTGGCAAGCGCTTTCAGTAGCACCCGGGCGAGCGGACTGTCTTCCGTCCCCTGACCCCAAGCTCCTAGCCCGACGAGCAACACCAGAAACAGCGCAAGGGATCCGATGCCGAGCCCCGCGCCCAAACCCAGTTCCCTTCCCCACCCCTTGCCGAGCCGCAAGCCGGACTTGGCAATGCTGCCAATCGCCAGGGGCTTGCGGAACGCCATCAGCAGCACGAGCACCGTCACCATCAGAAAGCGACGCAGCACCCGGCCCATCGCGTAAGTGGGCGGCCCGCCATCTGACCGCACCTTGAACTTCAGCATTCGGTCCATGGCGTGCGAATGCGTCAGCGCGTAGTCCGTGGCGATCTTCACCACCGGCAGAAGCACGACGGCCCCAGCGACCGTGCCGACCAAGATAAGCAAGAGAAGCACGTGGCTCGGCAGAGCGGGCCGGCCAGAGCATGCAGCGGTATTGGATTCTGGTTGCGCATTCATGAATCGCCCGCCGAAAAATAGCACAGTGCCGCTAACGGGGTCAAGCAGATTGGCCTTCGGAGGCTGCTGCTGATTCGCTCGAATCGACTGCGCAGTGGCCTCCCGAACTCCGGCCACCTCGTGTCCGTGAAACAATGGGCTGATGCCGGATAGGCGCGCCCGATTCCACAGCTCGGCCTCTGGCCACGACCCAATGGGCAGATGGGTCCCACGGATGGCAGGGCGTGCCCACGGGTGCAGAGGCACACATTAGCGGGATACCACAGGCTTGCCCTGTGGAGTCTCACGCTTCCGGTGCAGAAAGCCTAACGATCCACTGCGCAAGGCAGTGGCATGGGAGGCCGGGGCTATCAACGCCGCACAGTAGTGCAAAAGCCTGCTCCCACCCGACGCGAGGTCGGTGGGGGCCAGCGAGGTGAGACCACTCTGGGCACTCGGCTGAAATGTTACGAAGCTTCTCTCATACAACTGACGCAGCCGACCTGTGAAGAATGCAAAGAAACGTGAACATCTTCGACGTTAGTGCCTTCGCGGTCAGCAACCGCGATGGAAAACAAGAAGTTGCTCACGTGGAGCGGACGGAGCCCGCCTTGTTACAGAGCGTGCACGCCATGGCGCGAACCACCCTGTTCTGCTGTCTTGCTTGGGCTGGACGCCTAGCCCGCATTGAAGCGTGGAGGTTTCAATAAGGCCTGGCCGCCAGGGCTTCGAGCAAGTTCCCTTCGGGCTGAAAGGGAAGCGTGATCGGTACGCCTTGGATCGCACTGGCGTAAAGGCCCAGGACCGTGTTGGTTTCGGCCAGCGAGTTGTCGAGGCAGTTGGGGTGGACCTTGGCGTCGTCTTCGATCCAGTCAAACATGGCGTCCGTCATGGCCGCCTGCCCGAGCGGGTCTTCGTCGGAGTAGAGCTTCTCACCTCGCTCGTAAGCGCCGCCGATGGTTTTGCGCTCCCACGAGTCCATTTGCCAATGGACGAAGCCTTCGGTGCCGTAGACTGCGATGCGTTTGTGCCGGCTCTCGCGTTCGTCGTCGCTGGTGCGTTGTGCGTTCAGGCCGCAGGCGAGGAGCGCGCGCACGCCGTTGGGGAAGTTGATCTGCGCGACCGACATGTCCGGCGCGGGGTGGTGCGAGCCGTATTGGCTCTTGCCGCAGACGTTGCCGAAGACGAGGTCCGGACGCACGCCGGCGTTGAAGTGGAACACGAGGTTGAGGATGTGCGTGCCTTGGCCCGCGAGGTTGAGGCGGGAGCTGGCGTCGATGAACTTGACCTGCCCGATCTTGCCCTCTTGCACGTCGCGCAGCAGATCGAGAAGCTTAGGGTGGAATCGGAGCTGATGGTTCACCGCGGTTTTTGTCTTCGTCTTCTTGCCCAACTCGACGATCGCGTTGAAGTCGCCCGCGTCGAGTGCGAGTGGCTTTTCGATGAGCACGGCCGGCACGTTGTGCTCATGCGCGGCCGTGAGAAGTTTGACGCGCAGGTGATTGTTGGGGCGCGTGACGATGTGCAGGAGGTCCGGCTTTTCGGTTTCCAGCATCTCGTGCAGATCAGTATACGCGCGAGGGATGTCGTGCTTTTCCACAAAGGGGCGGAGGCGCGATTCGTCCATGTCGCAGACGGCTTCCAGCTTCGACTTGGTCACGTGCTCGTAGGCGACCGCGTGGCCTCGGGCTCTTCCTCCACATCCGAGCATACAGCTCGTGTACATTGTGGCGCTCCTTGTTGCGCAGGGGGGGGGTGGCACTGCTCTTTACCCCCATCTCCGGGACGGATACCACAGGCTTGCCCTGTGGTGATTCATGCTGGCAATCTACAAGAGCGGCATACCCGCAGGGGATATGCCACGGGCTTGGCCCGTGGAGTCTCACCCTTCCGGAGCAAAAAGCCTAACGATCCACTGCGCATGGCAGTGGCATCTCTGGCCAAGTTGTGGGTAAAGAGCAGGGGGATGACAAGGGGGAGTCGAAGGCCAAGATGATACAGATTGCGGCAGTGGGCGCAAACAACAGAGGCGGGTGGGGCGTTCGCGAGACTTGCGCACGCGGGGACGGGTCTCATGTGCGCGGGAATCGCGCTCAGGCTCGGCAAGGCTGCGCACGGCTGGTTGATTGGGAATCCTCTTGCGCCCTGCAACGCCAAGAAAAAGGGCGCGGCCAGCATTGCGCAGGCCGCGCCCTTGGAGAGTCGGCAGTGTCTGGCGACGATGCGACGTTCGCCGCAGGGCGAACGTCCGGTCCGCGTCGCCGGCGGTCAGTTGTCCTTGACCTCAAAGTCCGCGTCGATAACTTCGTCCTCATCATCGGCGGCCTGTTCCTGCTGGGCGCCTCCCTGTTGCTGTGCGCCGGCATCCGCTTGCTGCTGAGCTTGCTGTGCGGCTGCGGCTTGTTCGTACATGGCTTGCGCGATGCTGTGGGAGGCGGTGGTCAACTCCTCCATGGCCGCCCTGATGGCGTCGGCATCTTCGCCGTCTTTGACGCTCTTGAGCTTCTCCATGGCCTCGTTGATCTTGGCCCTTTCGTCGTCTCCGACCTTGTCGCCGTGCTCCTTGAGAGTCTTCTCCGTGGCATAGACCAATTGGTCGGCGGTGTTCTTGGCGTCGATCAATTCGCGTTTCTTCCTATCCTCCTCCGCGTGCTCCTCTGCGTCCTTGCGCATCTGTTCGACTTCCGCCTCGGAGAGGCCGGAGGAAGACTGAATCACGATGGATTGCTCCTTGCCCGTGCCCAGATCCTTGGCCGACACATTCAAGATGCCGTTGGCGTCGATGTCGAAGGTGACCTCGATCTGAGGCAGGCCTCGGGGGGCAGGGGGGATGCCTGTGAGCTGGAAGCGTCCCAGGGTGCGGTTGTTCGCGGCCATGTCGCGTTCGCCCTGGAGCACGTGGATGTCGACCGCGGGTTGGTTGTCGGCCGCGGTAGAGAAGATCTCCTTCTTGCTCGTGGGGATGGTGGTGTTGCGCTCGATGAGCTTAGTGAGCACGCCGCCGAGCGTCTCGATTCCGAGGGACAGCGGCGTCACGTCGAGGAGCAGCACATCGTTCACATCGCCGGCAAGCACGCCGCCTTGGATGGCCGCGCCGACGGCGACCACTTCGTCCGGATTGACCGAGCGGTTGGGCTCTTTGCCAAAGACCTCTTTGACCCGCTCCTGGACCATTGGGATGCGCGTGGAGCCGCCGACCAGGATGACTTCGTCGATGGCCTTGGGGTCGAGGTTGGCGTCCTTGAGCGCCCTCTGGCAAGGGCCGACCGTGCGGTCCACGAGTGGCTTCACCAAGTTCTCGAACGTCGCTCGATTGAGCGGCATCTGGAGGTGCTTGGGGCCGCTCTGGTCTGCGGTGATGAACGGCAGGTTGATGTCGGTCGTGGTGTTCGAGGACAACTCACACTTGGCCTTCTCTGCGGCTTCCTTCAGGCGCTGGAGCGCCATCTGGTCGTTGCGCAGGTCAATGCCCTGCTCCTTCTTGAATTCGTCAGCAATATAGTTGATGAGCACCTCATCAAAGTCGTCGCCGCCCAAGTGGGTATCGCCGTTGGTTGCGAGCACCTCGAACACGCCATAGCCGACTTCGAGGATGGAGATGTCGAAGGTGCCACCGCCGAGGTCGTACACCGCTATCTTCTCGTTGGACTTCTTGTCGAGGCCGTAGGCGAGAGCGGCGGCGGTGGGCTCGTTGATGATGCGCTCGACTTCGAGGCCTGCGATCGTGCCGGCGTCTTTGGTGGCTTGGCGCTGGCTGTCGTTGAAGTACGCGGGCACGGTGATGACGGCCTTGGTCACTTCCTCGCCCAGGTAGTCCTCGGCCGTCTTTTTGAGGTTCTGGAGCACCATGGCCGAGATTTCAGGCGGCGTGTATTGCTTGCCGCCGGCTTGGACCTTCACCAGTTCATCGGGGCCGCCCACGATGTCGTAGGGGACAATCTTCTCCTCGCTCGCAACCTCGTTGTGCCGGCGGCCCATGAAGCGCTTGATCGAGAAGATGGTGTTGGTCGGATTCGTGACAGCCTGTCGACGCGCGGTGACGCCAACAAGGCGTTCGCCTTTGTCGGTGAACGCGACGACAGATGGCGTCACGCGGGCGCCCTCAGCGTTGGTGAGGACCTTAGGCTCGTCGCCCTCCATCACGGCAACCACAGAGTTGGTCGTGCCGAGGTCGATACCGATAATCTTATTGGAAGCCATGCAACTAACTCCTTTTGGCATGACGTATTGATGGTTTGAGAAAGGCTCCGCTCGTAGACGGCTCGGTTGTGCTGGCATAGCCGAGCCGTCCACAGAGGCCGATAACGTAAGCTGTATCGCAATGCTTGTGCCGTAAGGCATCGGCGCTGAGGCCGCGTCGTAGCCACCCAACCTCACAAGACTTACGGCGTGAACAAGATGCCGCCGACATCAAGTGGGGGCCCTATCCTGCATGCCACGCTGCCATATTGGCAGTGCCATGACTGCTAGAAGGATAGCAAGGCGTCGAAGCCGTAGAGGCCGGCCTCAGCTTGAGCCACGAACTTGGCCGCGCGCAGCGCGCCTCTGGCAAACGTATCACGCGTGTGCGCCTGGTGCTTCAACTCGATGCGCTCGCCGAGCGTGCCAAAGATGACCGTGTGGTCGCCCACCACATCGCCGGTGCGAACGGCGTGCACAGCGATCTCTGCCGGCTTGCGCTCGCCAACGATGCCGCTTCGTCCGTAAACTCCAACGTCTCCCAGGTCCACTCCCCTGCCGGCAGCGACTCGTTCTGCGAGGCGAAGAGCCGTGCCAGACGGGGCGTCCTTCTTGAAGCGGTGATGCACCTCTACGATCTCGGGATCCCAATCCTGGCCCAGGATGCGCGCCACTTCCTCTGTCAGCTTGAACAACAAGTTCACGCCCACGCTCATGTTGGGCGCCATCAGCACGGCGACCTTGCCGGCGGCTTCCTCGATGATCGCGCGCTGCTCGTCGATGTGGCCGGTGGTGCCCACGACCATGGCCACGCCGCGCCGCGCACATTCATGCGCTCGCGCCACGGACGCGTCGGGCGACGAGAAGTCGATCAGCACGTCGGCGTCGACATCCAGCCCAGTCGTCAGCGGGACGCCAAGGTCGCCCATGTGGTGAACCTGTCCGATGTCCTCCCCCATGGCGGGGTGCTCGGCGAATTCAATGGCCGCCACAAGCGACAGCTCGGCGTCCTCATGGGTGAGCGCAACGAGTCGGCCTCCCATGCGGCCGCCTGCGCCGTTGATCGCGATTCTGATCATCTTGTGTCGTCCTCAATGGTAGGGGGGGGGACAAGGGCAATCTGGTTTTCGGTTGTCGGTGTTCGCTCGAGCGACAACCGAACAGCGACAACCGCCCATGTGCTCAATGATCTCGTGGAGATCGCAGCAGCTTCCTACGGCAGATCGCGAGCCGAACAGAATTGCGGCAAGGCCGCTCAGCCGGCGTAACGGTCCTCGATCATGCGGTACAGAGCCTCGCCTTTTTGCAGGCCGCACACTTCCGTGAGCACGCGGTCGAGCCCGTCGGTGTTCAGGATCTCCTGTAGCTCGACCGCCTTCTCATCGTCCGCGTTGTCGTATCGCAACGCGCTGACTATGCCGTCGACGAGCACCGTGGGCTCCTGGCCGTACTCCAGCGCGAGCTTTGCGGAGCCAACCAGCCGGTCCTTGGGGCCCAGCTTGCGGATGGGGTCGCGGCCCACGCGCGCGACCGTGTCACCGAGCGCGCGGTTGGCAAAGCGCCGGAGCAGGTCGTCGATGTGGGCTTGGTGCTCGTCGCGCGTGAAGGCGTGCTTCTCGCACAATCCGGCGCCGGACTCCCACAGCCCAGCGAGCACGCGCTCGCGTAGCGCCGCGTCGTCCACGGCCTCCCAGATGTACGTGTAGGCCTTCTCGTATCCGAAATACGCGCACAGTGCGTGGCCGCAGTTGTGCGTGAAGATCTTGCGCTCCTCGTACGCGACGAGACCGTCGTGGTATTCGAACCCCTTGATGTCGGGCGGATCGCCGAAGAAGCCGCGTCTGTCGATGGGCAGCACCGCATACGCCTCGACGCCGACGTAGAGCGGATCCTTCTCGCGCTGGGCCGCGGTCACAATGGGGACCATGCGGCTAATGACGGTCTCTGCGAAGCCCACGCATGATTCCAGGTAGGTGCGCGCGTCGTCTCCAATGGCTTCCACGAGCATCTGCTTGAGAATGTGGCCAGCGTCGAGCAGATTCTCACAGATCACTATGGTGATGGGGGGGGCGCCGGCGGCCGCTCGCGCCTCAAGCCCCTGGGTGAGCGCCGGCACGATGAAGGGCAGCGCGTTCACGCCGACCGACGTGCCAAGGAGGTCGGCTGAGAGGATTTCGTTGGCCACGGCCCCAAGGTCTCGGCCATTGACCGCGCGAACGTTGTCGACATGGACGGACGAAGGGGTGTTCTCCAGGATCGAGATGTCGTACGAGCGCCGGGAGTTGAGGGCTTCGACGACTTCGGGCACGACGTCGACAAAGGCGGTCTCCCAACCGCTTTGCGAGTAGAGTTGGCCGAGGAAGCCGCGGCCGATATTCCCGGCGCCGAAATGGACGACTTTGTTCATGTATGGGATCGACTTTTGCCTACCGACATAGATTCAGCATCAACTTTTCCAGCAGAATCATCGGGTCGTCGGGAGCAGACTTGAGTTGGATGTCACATTCCAGGAGCAGGCGATAGCGGTGGCCCATATCTTCGTCGCTGAACACCGCGGCTTGGCGGATGATGTCTTTGACGAAATAGGGGGACACGCCCAGGGCTTTGGCGACCTCGCTCTCCAGCCCTTGGCCGCGAGAGCCGCTGTGCCGCGCGATGACATGCTTGGCCTTCCACAGCCGGCGCAGTTGCCAAGCCAGCATGCTGATGATGTAGACCGCCTCGCCGCCCGTGTTCGTTAACTGGTTCAGCACGGTGAGCGCCTTCGTTGTGTCCTTGCGGCCGATGCACTCGGTCAACTCGAAGATGGTGCGCGTGCGGTCGGTGATGGTCAACTCGGCCACGTCCTCGCTCGTGACACGATCCCGGTCCCCAACGAACGTGATGATCTTCTCGATCTGGTTCGAAAGGGGGCCGAGGTCCGAGCCCACGTGCTCCGCCAGCATCCGCGCGGCGCCGGTGTCAATCTTCTTGCCGCGGCTGCGCATGCGCTGCACAATCCAGCCGGGCACTTGGTTCTCGTAGAGCCGTTTGCACTCGACCACGCCGCGCCACTTGCCGAGGGCTTTGGCGATCTTGGTGCGCGAGTCGAGCTTCTTGAGCGAGAGGATAAGCGTGCCTGACGAGGCCGGCGACTCGACGTACGCGTTCGCCTGGTTCCGGAAGCGCTCCAGGAACTTGTCCGCCTTCTCCAGCAGCACGACCCGGCGATTGGCAAGGAAGGGCAGCGTGCGAAGCTCGTCGAACACGTCCTTGCAGTCGGCGGTGGCGCCGTCGAACTCGCTGTAGCACATGGCCGCGTCGCCGTCGCCAATCGCCTTGGCTTTGATGGCCACGATCGCCTCGGCCTTCAGGTGCTCCTCCTCGCCAAATACCGCATACACCGGCAGCACGTCGGCATTGACCAGCGTGGCGACGAAGTCGTCCAAGCCCGGGAATTGTGAGCGTTTGGCCATATGCTACTTGAGTTGCTGCGGAATGCCGGCTGTGATGAGGTACACCGCGTCGGCTTGCTCCGCAACGATCTGGTTGGCCCATCCTACCAAGTCACGGAAGCGCCGAGAAATCGCATTGTCCGGAACAATGCCGCAACCGACCTCGCTTGATACGACGATGACGTCCGCGTCGCCCGTTGTCGTGGCCAGGCACAGTTCCCGGACTTCATCCAGGATCTCCTCGTCGGTTGCGCTCTCGAACTCGGGCGCAAAGAGCATGTTCGAGACCCAGAGCGTGAGGCAGTCGATCAAGATGCAGTCGAAGTCGCCGGCCGCCTCAGTAACGGCCTTCGCGACGGCAAGCTGCTCCTCGATGGTCTGCCAGTTCCCCGGCCGGCGCTGCTGATGGATGCGGATGCGCTCCGCCATCTCAGGATCAGTGACCGGAGAGGTGGCGAGATATGCCACACGTTCGTATTCCGCGGCCTTAGCCTCAGCAAGCTCGGACTTGCCGCTGCGCGAGCCGCCTAAGACTAGAAGTAGGGACCGCATGGGGGCACGCTTGAGCCGAACGATGAAGACGCTGGCGCGGTCATGGCGACCGCGAGCACAAGAAAGGTGGTTTCCGTGGCCTCGGCAAGCGCACCGAGTGTGTCGCCTGTGACCCCGCCAATGCGAGCATGGCACCACATGACCAGGGCGAGAACCACGACAAGCGCCGGAACGACGATCTTGATAACCAGAACATACAGTTGGGACAGGCGGCCGAACCAGTCGCCGCTGGCGCCAAGGCTGTACCAGAGCAACGCCATTAGCAGGACCATTGGCAGCAGCGAGAAGACCGCGTGGCGCAGATTCACATTGTCGACGAAGCTCTTGCCCGTGCCGTCTTCGGTCCGGGCGTAGGGGCCAATCGCCGCGGCCAAGACTTGCGCCCAACGGCCCATCGCGACAGCAAACGCCACGGTGAGTAGGGGGGTCAGGAGCGGCCCGTCCGTTCGCAACTCGCCGAAGATACAGAACCGGCCGGAGGCGGGGATCGGCGATAGACGTTGCAGGCACGTCACTTTCAGCATGAGCACGAGCGCGACTGCAACGAGGCCGAATGTGCCAACGTTGTGATCCTTCATGATGCGAAGTCGAGATTGCCGGTAATGGCCTCCGAGCAAGCCATCGCAAGTGTCCGCAAGTCCGTCGAGATGGATGGCGCCCGTCGCCACGGCGAGCAACGCCACCGCGACAACGGACCCGACTGTTGAGCCGAGCACATTTGCCGCGGCAAGCCAACAAGCTCCAACGGCTCCACCGATCGCGAACCCCACCAAAGGAAACCAATACATCGCCTGCGCCATGTCCTCGTCCGTGTCCTCGCTCCAGTGCGGGAGCGGGATAATCGTGAGGAAGCGGATCGCGAGGAAGAAGTTGCGGAAGACGCGCATGGGTGAAGTTCGTTGACGTTTAGAGTCCCGTCTTTAGTCCCTCACTCTTTGGTAACCGTGATGAGAAACATGAAGTTGCGTAGGCTCTCTGCACAGGGCGCCATCGGGAGGAACTCGGCTTGCGGCGTACGGGCCGTGGCGAGGCCCTTTGGAGTGCGGCGGCAGAGCGAAGCGGCGACCCCGCTTTGGCTCACGCTCGCCAACGCGTTCACGCACATGAGCCGCTGTCGCAATCCAAAGCGCCGTCGCCGTCCCGCACATGCGGGACTCTGCCGGCGCACTCCAAAAAGGCGCAC
>JAJRTI010000494.1 GCA_024278415.1 Planctomycetota bacterium
GCGCGGTCGGCTGAAATGCAGTAGCTCAACATGGGGCACTTGGTGTAGCCCATCGCCTCGACCACGACACACATGCGATACACGTGGTCCTGCATGAGGCACACGCGGCGGTCAGCCGCGGGGATCGTCGTGGTGTAGATGCGCAGTTCTCCGGCCTTGCTCACGATCAACTCCTCGCGCCAGTCGCCGAGCACGTCGGCAAACGCCACCACGCGGCCCTCGATGCGCGGCTCGTGCTGGCCGCCGCCGTAGTCGGTCATGTGCCCGCCGAGG
The DNA here is from genome assembly GCA_024278415.1 of Planctomycetota bacterium. The sequence continues at coordinate 274 of JAJRTI010000494.1, forward strand.
AATACCTCCCGCTGCGGATCCGCATCCCAATAGGCCGTCTGCCGGCCGAAGCCCCAGTTGAGGTCGGTGCGCAGGACCTCGCCCTTCGCGCTGCGGAGCCATCGCACCTTCGACTTCTTCCTTGCATCGGTGTCCGAGGAATAACACTCCAGCCCAGGATGCGCGGGGTCGATGTCCGCGCACATGCCGCTCGCGTGCACGTGCCGCGTGGGTTGGTCCCACCCCCAAATGATCTTGCCCGTGGCCGCGTCGACCAGGCAGGAGCCGTTGCGCGAGTTGCGCGTCTCGAGCCCGTAGTAGATCTCCAAGCCCGGCCGCGTTGGATCGATGTCGCCCAAATAGTGATGGTCGGGGTGGCCCAGGCCCGTCGACCACAACCCCACGCCGTTGTCGTCGATGCACGCGGACCCGATCACGACCTCGTCGCGGCCGTCTTCGTCCACGTCCGCGACGTGCATCGCGTGCGCGCCTTGGCCGCGGTACCAGGCCGGCTCGTTGCGATTGTCCCAAGCCCATAGCTTGCGCAGCTTGCCGCCCGTGAATTCGTACGCGTCGACCTTGATCGTGCCGTACGTGCCGCGCTCCACGATGAGGCATGGCGTCTTGCCGTCGAGGTACGCGACGCACATCTGGTTGCGGCTGGTCAGGTTCAGGTTGCGGAAGCCTTCGCGCGACGGCCAAGCGGCCTTGGCCAGTTCCTGGCCGGTCATGCCATCGAGAATCGACACGAACTCCGGCCCCGTGCGCACGTGGCCGTCCTCGTCACGCGGATCGCCTACGCCGGTCTTCACCGCGACCTCGGCCTTGCCGTCGCCGTCGAAGTCACACACGACGTAGGGCGAGTACCAGATGCCCCGCTCGATGGACCAGCCCAGGTCATGGCGCCATAGGAACTTGCCGTCCGCGTCGTACGCCTCCAGCTTGTACGTGTCGGGACTCTTGTACCAGTAGCTGCCCGCCGGGTCGATGTTCTTGCTCGGCTGCTTGATCACATAGTCGTAGCGCCCGTCGCCGTCGAGGTCCGCGATGCCGGCCTTCTGGAACGTGTAGTCGCCATCGAGCTTGATGCTCACGTAGCCATTGGCGCCACGGATCGGGACCGCGCGCGACGGACTGCCCTCGCGGCCGTTGAGCACGGATCGGACCCAGTACGTGTACTCCGCGTTTGCCTTGGCGCTCGCGTCCACGAAGTCCGTCGTCTTCGTGATCGGCCGCTTGGTCCGGCGCCGGGGCTCGCCGCCTTGGGTGTCGCGGTACACGTTAAACGCGATGCCCTTGGGGTCAGTATCGAGCAAGCGCCACCCCACGTACACCTTGCCGTCATTCATGCGCATGGCGACGAGCCCGCGGTCGAGCTTCTCCTTGACGCGCGCGTTCGCGTGGCCTGTGACCTTGGGCTGAGTCCGGCGGGGCGGCATGCCGGGCGTGAGCGTCACGTCGTCGATCCAGAGCTTGCACGGGCCAACGCCGGTGAAGCGGACCTGAAGGCTATCCGTGCCCTCGCGAATGCGGATCGCATTCTGCATGAGCGCCCACTGCCCGGGCTTGCTGCTCAGCGATTGCCCATGGCCCCAGCTCACGCGCTTGCCACCGGAGTACCGCACGGCCGCGAGGCCGGGGCTCGGGCCCGACTCGACCTTGACCCAGGCGGAGACCGTATACACGTCGCCCGGCTTCACGCGCAACATTGCTCCGTTGGTCAACGCCCAATCGCGGTCCCCGGTGTGCTCGACGCGCAAGCCGCGCTGGCCCGCGTGCTTATCGCCGTCGACGACTGTGGCCTTGATCGCGTCCTTCATGCGCGACCACGCGCTCCAGCCGGCGGGCGCTCCGTCCTTGGCCATTTCGAAGCCGCCGTTGACGATGCCGTTCTTGGCTTCGATCACCGGCGTGAACGCGATTGCGTCGTAGTACGATGAGCCGCGGCTCTTCTTGTCGGGGTGCGCATAGCGGTCGTCGACCCACAACTCGAACGTACCGTCTGTAATCTTATGGATGCCGAGCGCACCGTCGCGCTTGCGCATCCACGTCTTGCCTCCGTCGAGCGAGATGGCGAGCCCGCGGCCGACTGTGGTGAGGCTGACGTTGTACGTGCCGTTGGGGATGCCGGTGATCTTGGTGTGCAGCACCGGCGCGCCGTCTTCGGGCCCCTGGCGGTCCTCCATGACGCGCGGCGATTGGAACACAATGCCCTCAGACCACTTCTTCTTTGCGTCCCGGTCCGTGCTCCACAAATTCCACTTCGTTTCGGTGTACTTGTCCACCAGCCATGCGTCCTTGGGCGTGGTGTAGTGCTCGACCTCGAACCTGAGCACATCTTGGCCAGGCGCCAATGCCGGGAAGGCGAGGGCGATGGCCGCCAGAGCGTACCACACGTACTTGCATCGCGGTTCCATTCGTTCATCTCCCATCGAAGTGACAGACCCAGACGCGAGCGTGCGATTATAGGTGGCGCTGAGTCAGCCAGTCAAACACGGCTCACGGCATCCTCAACATCTCGCGCGGCGCCTGGTGACACCACTCTGCGGATTGAGGTTCCCACGGATGTTCGCAGGACCCACGGATACGGATTCTGCGCTCATGCCTCTCTATCCGTGGGTCCTGCTAACATCCGTGGGA
>JAJRTI010000495.1 GCA_024278415.1 Planctomycetota bacterium
GTGTGGCAGCAGTACGACGCGTCGCGCGGAAGCTATGGGAGGGTCAACCACTTCACATGGGAGAAGATGACCGAGACCGACCATCGCCTCGTGCGCGCGTCGTATTGGGCCATGTGCGATCTGATCGACGATCACGTGGGCCGGATGGTTGAGACGCTCGACCGGTGCGGACAACTCGACAACACGATTATCGTGTACACCTCCGACCATGGCGAGATGCTGGGCGACTACGGCCTCTACACGAAAGGGCCGTTCTTCTACGACTGTGCGGCGCGCGTGCCGCTCATCGTGTGGGGGGGCGGCCAAGTGCAGGCGCAGGAGTCCCACGCGCTGGTCGAGTTGGTCGATCTACCCCAGACGCTCCTCGACGCGGTGGGGCTGCCCCATCTGCCCGGCATGCAGGGGAAGTCGCTGTGGCCGCTACTGACTGGGAGGGGCGATGTGGATGGCCACCGCGAGGACGTGTACGGCGAGTTCTACAATGCGTGCATGGGCCACGCCGGCCGCGACGAGTTGCCGGCCATGACGACCATGGTGCGCACGCGCACGCACAAGCTCACGGTCGCGCACGGGCACAACACGGGCGAGCTGTACGACCTCGTGCGGGATCCCGGCGAGCGGTGCAACTTGTGGAACGACCCCGGGCAAGCCAGCGTGAAGGCGGACATGCTTGTGCGCCTCGCGGACCGCATGGCCTGGACTTGTGACCCGCTGCCCGAACGCGTCGCGCCGTGGTGAGGCTGCCGCCAAAACAGAAAGGGCAGCACACCATTGCTCGGCGTGCTGCCCTGTGGGTTCGTTGGCGTTGGGTCGCGGATGCTATGATATGCGTTCGCCGCGTTCCATGGCGGTGACCATGACTTCGGACTCATCGTGCTCGTACTGCTCCACCCGTTCCCAGCGGCTCACCTCGGGTGATCCGAAGCCTACGTCGCCGGCCTCGACTGCGGCTTTACATTTGATGCAAAGCGACGCGGACGGTATGGCTTCGAGCCGTGCGCGGGCGATGGTCTTGCCGCAGGCCTCGCAACTGCCGTACGTGCCTTGGCTAATGCGGTCGAGGGCCTCCTCGATTTGCTCCAGTTCCTCGGACTCCATCTCAACGAACTGGAACACCATATCGTTGTCCGCGGTAGCGGAAGCCATCTCAGGCGAGTCCATCGTACGGTAGAGCGTGGTGTGCTTTGTCTCGGATAGACCAGCAGCCAGAGCATCCAGCAACTCCTTGCGCCTCATCTCCAGTTGCTTCTCAATCCTCTTGAATGTTCGTCTATGTGCCATGATTAATCTCCATTCAGGTTGTCGCCTGTGTGTGTATTGTCCTGCGTAAATTTTGCCCCTTGAATAAGCAAACAAGGTGCCGCCGTGGCGGCATCGGCTGATAAACAGTTGTGTCCTGTTTCAACAAGTTTTGAGAAAAGTACTTGAGACAAAGTGTCCTGGCTTGGCGTGCCGCATGGGCTACTTCCTCTGTGTCGGATTCTGCCCTAGACCTTTCCACAGTTGTTACTTTTTGACCACCTGTGGATTCGTCGCTAGCATGACTGGGTGACCTGGCGCTGTCTGGAGTCAGGCATGTCAGCAATAACAGATTCGATCCGTCACATATAGCCGGAGTCCATAAGATTCCTCCTAATACTTTGCGAGTATTCGTGTTATATCAAGCGATGGCGCTGTGGCCGGGCAGAGGCATATCGATAGCCAGCCTGGCGTTGCCAATGGCTTTCCTAATAGGGTGCGACAGACAGCGTGCGCGACCAGTGGCCTACGAGTGCAACGTGGCTGGCGGCCGTATCGTTCAATTGCCGCCGGGCGTGCAGCGCAGGCCGCAGCCGTTGGATGGGCCTGGCATGGCGGAATTGGTGACTCGCCTCGCTGGGCGCAAGCGTTCTGCCAATGCCCTTGTCGAGGCGACTCGGCTTTGCCGCTACGTGCGCGGCAAGACGACGTTCGGCATGGGTGCCTTCCGTCATTTCCTATATACGCCCGCGATGCTAAAACGTTTGCAGGAAGGTCGAGGGGACACGGCGATGACCTGTGGCCCCGCGAGCATGCTCCTGGTGTCTATGTGCCTGGCCCATGGCATCGAGGCGCGGCTGGTGTTCATCTACTCCTTGGCGGGCAACGAGTTGCGATCGCACACGTTCGTCGAGGCGTGGGGCGACGAGCGGCAGAAATGGTTCATCGTCGATCCCAGTTTTGGCGCGATCTGGCTCAACAGTGAGGGGGTGCCGGCAGACGCGCTTGACCTCCAGGACGAGTACCGCCGCACACGCGGCAAGCTCGACGCGTTTGCGTTCCAGCCCCGCTTCGAGGAAGGTGAAGTCGGCCGGGCATGCCAAGCCGAGTTCAAGAGCGAGTTTTTATCGAGCTACTTTGATGTGATCGCGCAATCCACGGCCACCGACTCCGCAGATCCCAGATTTGCCCTGCGCCCAGGCGATTTCCTCGATAAGATGGCTGGGTGTCTCATGTACCATGCGGCCGACACCAACCGAGCGGCTGCCCACCCAGGCTGGCAGCGATACGTCCTGAGATACGGCTTCGTGGAGGCCGCGGATCGCGGCGTGTGGCGCTGGCGGCCGAACCAGATCGAGATACGCGTGCTGGAGCGCCGGCCGCACGAGGTCGTGCTGTCGGTCCGGCACAACATCGCCGGCTGCGACCGCATCGAGTGGTGGCGCAAGGGCAGCACAGACCGGCGCCTGTTGCAGGGCGATCGTCTCGTGCTTCCAGCCGCGCCGCCAGGGACGTACTTCCTCCAGGGACACAGCCGTCTTGGCGGCAAGACGAAACGGTTCGAAGTCGAGATTGCCCCCAAGCCGAAGCGCTAGCACGCAAAGCGCCCGTCTGCTGGAGCCATTACAGCCATGAGACGCAACACATTCCTGCTCCTCATCGTCTTCTGCCAGGCCGCGCTCGCGGCGAGCGTGGACGTGACGGCCGACAACTCCATCGTCCTCTACAAGGGCGAGGAGCACCTCAACGCTGGAAGCAAGACGCGCATCCGCATCAAGGGCAACCAACACCTCGTCGCGCTCCAGCTCGACGTGAAGCCGCTCCAGGGTAAGCTCATCGAGTCGGCCACGCTTGTGTGCTACAAGGCGGACAAAGACATCGAGGGCGTCACCCTCTCGACCATCGCCGCGCCGTGGGACGAGGGCAAGTCCTGCGCGCTGCGGTCCGGCGCGGGCCCGGTGGATGGTTGGGGCTGGCCCGGCGCGCGGTTCCCGGCCGTGACCGGCAGCAACAGCTTCACGCTCGTGTCGCACGCTGAGAGCGTGGTGCGTGCAGGCAAGTACCACTGGCAAATCGCTCCCGACCTAATTCATGCGAACGCGATCGGCGCGGCGTACGGCCTCACCATCCACGAGACGCTGAGCGACTACTCGCGCAACCCCACCATCTTCTCCCGCGAGCAGCGCGGCAAGGAGCCGTACCTGCTCGTCACGTTCGGCCGCGCGGCGCGCAAGCCCGGCATCGCGAGGCGCCTCAAGCTCAAGCACGA
>JAJRTI010000496.1 GCA_024278415.1 Planctomycetota bacterium
CCGGCGGAGAGCCTGTCAACTCGCCGAGGGCAAGGGCGCTCGCGCACGCAATCCGTTGTTGACCCTTGCTCCGCCGGCAAGTAGGCTCTTGGGGGCGGCGCCCTCTCCGCCCGACGCACATGTTAGGATCGAGGGAGCACTTGTGCTTGATCACGCCCAGATCCTCCTCCAAGGAGCAGAACGATGCAAATCCGTCGCACCCTCATGATTGCCCTTTGCGCGATCATCACACCAAGCCCGGGGACGTTGCTTGCGGCCGAGGGCCCGCGGCTGCCCCAGCTCAAGGACTTTCACCTCACCACGGCCATCGTGCGCAACGGCCAGCCCGCGGCCGCGATCGTGTCGCCCGTATCTCCCGAATATCAAGCTCTCGCGAAGAAGCTTCAGGCGCACGTCGAGGCGCTCAGCCGCGCGCGGCTGGATATCCTCGCCGATACCGACGCGACCGACGACGCCCTGGCCGGGCGCAACGCGATCCTGCTCGGCAACCTCATGACAAACCGCCTGTCCGCGCGGCTCTACTGCATCGAACAGATCGACGTGGACGCCGCGTGGCCCGGCAAAGGCGGCTATCTCCTCCAGACCGTGCACAACCCCTTCGGCGATGGGCGCAACTTCGTGTCCCTTGGCGGCAGCGACTTCGCCGGAGTCGAGGCGAGCGCGGCCGCGTTCATGGCGACGCTCAAGCCGGGCAAAGACGTGGCCGTGGGGCAACTCTACCAACTCAAGACCGACCAGGCTGCCCCTAAGCCGATCGACGACGCCTTCATTGCGAAACGCCTCAAGTCGCTCAAGGGCCAAGGCTATCGCACCATCGCGGGCAGTGCGACAAGGGAGGGCTCCGTGCTCCGAAAGGTCCGCAGCCGGGGCCGCGCCAGGCTCTTCCGCGGGCTCATCGAGATGCTGTGGGACGAGATGGACAAGCTGAAGGTGTGCGACGACATGCGCACTGCGAAGTTCCTCCCGCTCATCTGGGACATCATCGAAGAGAGCCGCGCGTTCACCGACGACGACCGCGCGTACATTTCGAACTTCATGTACGTGCACGCGCACAAGACCAAATACGCGCACAGCAACACGAGAGCAATCAACAGGCCATACGGCAACAACTGTAACGCGCGAGCTACGTACGTCGCCGGGCTCTACTTCGCCAAGTACTATCCCGATCTCTAAATCGGCCAGCGGCTCATGGAGCGCATGGACCGCTACTACGAGTCGAACATGCCGCACTGGAAGATCGCGGAGGACTGCCCAGGGTACGGCGACATCACGCTGCGGGCGAATCTGTTCTACGCGCTCACGCGTCCTCGCATGGACTATTTCGCGTCTGGCAAGGTGCGCATGGCCGCAGACTACGACATGCTCATCACGACCAACTTGGGCAACGTGTCCGGCTTCGGCGATGCGAACGGCCTCGGCCACAAATACGCCGTCACCGTGCTGCCCATGGCCGCGTGGTATTACCGCGACGGCAGCTACCTGTGGTGGTGGCGCAAGTGCGGAGGCAAGAGCGCGCGATTCATGGTTGACGATCTCGAAGAGAAGCCGCCGACACGGCTGCTTGGCGTGAAAGCGTTTCCCCTCGACCAGTGGATCTACGACCGCCGGCCGAATCGGCGCATGCCCATCGAAAAATGCTTCGACAAGATGTCGTTCCGCGCCGGTTTCGATCCCAACAACCAGTACATGCTCCTGTCCGGCTTCTCGTACGGCTTCCACTCGCATCCCGATGGCAACGCGATCATCAGCTTCACCGACAACGGCCGCACGTTCCTGTTCGACGACGGGTACATGATCCCCGAGATGGCCGAGCACAACACGATCGTGGTCTATCGCAACGGCCGGGGAGGCGCGCTCCCGGAGCTGGTGCAGATCGATCACCTGGCCGACCTGCCGTCGGCCGGCTTCTCCGCGACGTCCGTGTTCGGGTACAACGGCGCCAAGTGGACCCGCAACATCATCTGGGCCAAGGAGCGCTACTTCCTCGTGGTGGACGACCTCGAAGCCGAGCAAGACGCGGAGTACGCGTTCCAATGCTTCTGGCGCACCATGGGCGACGTGCGGCTCAATGGCCGCGAGCTGACCGCGGAGCAAGAGGGCGGCACGATGCACCTCGTGAATTTGACCGGCGAGACGCAGAGCGTGAAGGAGTGCCACGCGAAGCAGCCGTTCGGCCGCAAGCTCGTGCAAACCGCCGCGGTCGAACTCAAGCAGGGCGAACGCAAGACCTTCGCTAATCTCTTCTACGTGGCCGGGCCGGGCGAGCCATTGGCCCAAGTCGAGCGCGTGCGGCCCGGGCTGTCGGTCATCAAGCACGGCGACGATATCGCGCTCGCAGGGGTGGGGCCATGCGAGCGCGTGGCCGGGCTCGACACGGACGCGGCGCTCCTGCTCGTCTCGCCGGAGCGCATCAGCCTCGTCGATGCCACGCGGCTCGCGTGGCCGGAGCCCATCATGCAGTCGGACAAGCCGGTGGCGCTGTCCATCGACAGCCGCACCGGCGAGGTGGCCATCTATGCCGCGGAGCCGGCCGTGGTCCGGCTCGTGCACAGCGGCAAGACCATTGCCGTGGCCAAGGGAGAGGCGAGCGCGGTCGTTGCGATCCGCGCACTCGCCGGCCGCAACCGCCGCGCGCTCATGGGGCTGTTCGAGCGCTGCAAGGCCGAACGCCGCGGCCGGGAGCGGGCCGTGGCCGCGGGGGCTAGCCAGAACGTGCAAATGCTCTGGCAGTACGGCGATTTCGACGTGTTCGTGAACCACGCGGCCAAGCGCGGAGTCACGGTCGAAAGCAATGAGCCGGTGCTGTCGCCCGCGGAGTCCTACAAGGGATCCAAAGGCCTGGCCAAGATTGTCGAGCCGAACGCGAACTGCATGTTCCCCACCGGCAAGCCCGTCGCGCTCACGGTCGACCTCGGCGGGCCGTGCAAGATTCGTCGCGTCGTGATTCGCTCGCGGCAGCTCGTGTCCTTCCGCGGCGGTTGCGGCATCCGCCGGGCGGTCGTCGAACTGTCGAACGACGGGTTCAAGCAAGACGTGCGCGCTTTTGGCCAACTCACCGAAGGCACGTTCCCGCCGCCCAACCGGCGAGTGGACTACTCCATCGAGGGCAAGAC
>JAJRTI010000497.1 GCA_024278415.1 Planctomycetota bacterium
CAGGGTTGCGAGCTTCGCTCGCGAACCCTGGGCTGATATCCGGAATCCCGTTGGGATTCAGATACCCCAACACGCGGCGTTGCACGGAAGCTTTGACAGTATTCCGGTACCTGGCTGTTGTACTTGGCTGAAGTGTTACGGCAGGGCATTGCGTATTCCGTATTCCGTATCTCGGATCGCGATCCGAATACGCAATACGGAACAGCGAACCTGCCCTCCACACGCCACGTCTTGCCTCTGATCCATGACAGCCAGAAGCCTTGGGTTGCGGGCGAAGCCCGCCTTGTTGCATAAGCCGTCGCCCCACCGACGCGGCACTCGACTGGGCTCGCCCCAAGGGCCAGCCCCTCCCATTCGGCGCGCGCAGGTTGTTGCCCAACCCACGCGTCCGCCTGGACCGGTCAGGTTTTCAGACGCCGGCTTTTCCGACAGTTCTGTCCCGGGCTGGCGAGAAATGCGGACTAACCTGATACCCGCAACATGTGCTCGACCACGACGTGCGTCGCGGACCAGATGCCGTCGAGCAGGAGGTGTTGGTCGGCTGTGCGGTCGAACATGAAGCTCGCCCTCGCGGGGAACTCTTCGTCCGCCAACCAGAGCACCACGCGCACTGGCAGCCGCGGGAACAGAGGCAACTCCGTCGCCGCGTCGCCGTGGCCCACGGGCCGCCCGGCCAGCGCCTCGCCCGCGGCTTCGAACGCGGGGCGGTCCGCCCCAAAACGCTCCTCCAGCTTGCGGCTCGGCAAGAGATGGGGGCCGCGGAAGAACAAGGGCCCGGTGGGGAATTGTTGCTCACTCACCCACTCGCCCGCCAGCGGCTGATCCTGTGCCCGGAGCAGGTAGTTCACACTGGCAAGATGGCCGTGGAAAGAGGCGCGCCCACCGTCGGCCTCGCGCCGCACGATTCCCTCCGCAGGGTCGATGACATAGTGCGATCCGAGCACGGGCAAACGGAAGCTCGATCCGTCGTCCGCCATGCCGGCTCCGCTGCGCCGACACACGTCTAACGCGTCGAGCCGAGCGAGTCTGTCCCACAGTTCGCTATGAATCATCAGTGGCCTTTCATTCGATTGGGATAGGGCGCCGTTCTGCCGCGCGGGGCGTCTGGGGACGATGCGATCCCGCTTCGCGGGCTTCCGCATCGCGTCCCCGCCGCCCGCATTTCTCTCGTCGGCCCACATCTGTCCCGCGCCCTCGCGGGGCTCTGCGCCTACAGTCCCAGCCGCTTGATCGCCTTGTCCGCGATGTCGCGGCGGTACTGGGCGCCCTCGAAGTGAATCTTGGCCACGGCCTCGTATGCGCGGGCCTTCGCGGCCTTGATGTCTTGGCCGAGCGCGGTCACGCCGAGCACGCGGCCGCCGTTGGTCACGCACTGGCCGTCCTTGGCCGCGGTGCCGGCGTGGAACACGGTCACGTCGTCCATGGCTTTCACATCCTCCAGCCCTTCGATCACCTTGCCCTTTTCGTAGGGGCCTGGGTAGCCGCCGGACGCCATGACCACGCACACGGCCGGCCGCGGATCCCATTCGATCATGGCCTGGTCGAGCTTGCCCTCCGCGGTGAGCCGCAGAACCGACAGCAGGTCGCTGGACATACGCGACAGCAGCGGCTGGGTTTCCGGGTCGCCAAAGCGCGCGTTGAATTCGAGCACCTTCGGCCCGTCGTCGGCCACCATGAGCCCTGCATAGAGCACGCCGCTGTACGGCCGGCCCTCCACGTTCATCGCATGCACCATGGGCACGAGGACCTCGCGCTCGATCTTGCGCGAGAGCGCGGGCGTGATGACGGGCGCCGGCGAGTAGGCCCCCATGCCGCCGGTGTTGGGCCCGCTGTCGCCGTCGAAGATCGGCTTGTGGTCCTGCGACGTCTCCATGGTGGCGATGGTGCTGCCATCGGTGAATGCGAGGATCGACGCCTCTTCGCCCACGAGACACTCCTCCACGATCACCCGCGCCCCCGCGTCGCCGAACGTGCGGTGCTTCATGATCTGGTCGACGGCATCGAGCGCCTCTTTGGTCGTCGAGCACACGATGACGCCCTTGCCCTTCGCGAGCCCGTCGGCCTTGACCACGATGGGCGCTCCCACGCGCTCGACGTGCGCGCGGGCTTGTGCGAGTTCTTGGAACGTGTGGTAGTCGCCCGTGGGGATCGTGTGCTTGGCCATGAGGTTCTTGCAGAACACTTTGCTGCCCTCAATCTGCGCCGCCCGCGCGCTGGGGCCAAACGCGAGCATGCCGGCCTCCCGCACCGCGTCGGCCAGGCCGTTCACGAGCGGGTCTTCGGGCCCAATGACCACGAGGTCGATGCTGCGGTCCTTGGCCAGCGCGATCATGGCCGGCACATCGTCGACGGCCACGTCCGCGCATTCCCCCACCTCCGCCATGCCTGGGTTGCCCGGCGCGCAAACGAGGTTGCCCAGCTCCGGCGACTGGGCGATCTTCCAGGCGAGCGCGTGCTCGCGGCCTCCGCTGCCAACAATGAGGACGTTCATGGCGGGCTCCTTGGGAACGATGCGGGCGGGCTCCAATGGCCGGTCGGGCGCATTGTAGCGCGGCCGCCCATAGGCCGCAAGAGCCGAACAGTAGCGAGGCGAGTTCATGCGCGCCCCCATAGCATGGCCGACGAGGATCGCGTATACTCCCCGTCTGGTCTATGCGCGCCTCTTACCGACAAAGCGGGCTGCGCCCGTCACCCAGGAGCGGATCCCGAAGCCTCGGGATCGCCTTCCGTCTTCACCGCGCGAGGATGTATCGGAATGCGAAGGCATTCCGCTCTCCTCTCTCTGTACGAGCCACTTGCAAAACCCCAGTTGTCCTACCGGTGCTGTGGCGCCGCGAGCCGGCGACGTCGCATTTGTAGTAGGCCCGTGAGGGCCTTCCGCTCGGGTGGCGAATCGCCATCGGCGCAGAGGGCGCCCTGACGGTCGCCACTACAAGCGGAGCGCTCCCGCGCTCGCATCTCGGCGGCGCCGCGTTCGACACCTCCGCCATGCA
>JAJRTI010000498.1 GCA_024278415.1 Planctomycetota bacterium
CACTCGGTGGTCGCGGACCCGAAGTTCGTCGACGAAGCGAACGACGACTTCCGGCTCCAGGACGATTCGCCGGCGCTCAAGCTGGGCTTCAAGCCGATCCCGGTCGAGAAGATTGGGCTTTACAAAGACGAGTTGCGCGCGTCGTGGCCGCCGCCAGTGGACAAGCGCAAGATGCCCGGCCGCGTCGTGGAGACGTATCCCATCCCCGGCTTCGTGCCCGTCGGTGCGCGCGGGCCGTCACGGTTCACGGCGCCGTTCTCGAACAAGCCCATCACGATCGACGGTGTGATCGAGCCGGGCGAATGGCTCGGCGCGGCCCTGAAGAAGGCGATGGTCATCGCGCGCGACATTCAGGACCAGCCCGCCGCGCCCAAGAGCTACGCGTGGCTCGTGCACGATGGCGAGAGCCTATTCGTCGCGGTGCGCAACAACGTGGATCCGAAGCGGCCGATCCGCATGACGAACCAGTGGGGCCGGGACGACGCGGTCGAGATCGCGATCCGGAACCCGGCCTCCGGCAAGGCGCTCTTCGCATTGCGCGGGTACCCCAACGGCAAGTACGGCTGCACCACCGAGACGGGGCTCGGCGCCCAGGAAGCCGCAAGCGTGGGGAAAGCGGTGAAGTTCGCCGCGAAGGTCGTGAACCGGCGCGAGTGGACGTGCGAGTTCCAGATCCCTTGGGCCGCGATCAAGACCGACCCGGCGATTCAGCAAGAGCTACCGTTCAACATCACCGTGCGCAAGAGCGCAAGCGGCCAGTGGATCATGTGGCGCGGCACCGGCGGCAATAGCTGGCGGGTGGACAAGGCGGGCACGATCGCGCTTGAGAAGAAGTGAGGCGGTCGCGCGCAGAACTCGCGCATCTGGCCGAGGCGGCGATACCGTTCGGCACGCGCGATGCCATCTCCAGGCGACGGCGCTTGGCGCATGGTTCTCCCATCGCGCGGAAGCGGCCCCCGGCCGCGTGGCGCCAAGCGTTCAGTGCAGACGCAGGAGCCGGCCTTCGCCCACGTCGAGGCGGAGCTTCAGCTTGAGCTTCGGCTTGGCCCATTCGCCCTCGGCGTGCTTGCCCTTCAGAATATCGAACGCCCAAAGCCGCGAGACGCCCGGGTCCGCCGTTATCGAGACAAAGACGTCACGCATCCCTCTGGGGTCGGCGTTCACCACGAAGACAAACTTCTCGCCCCGTTTGCTCGCGAGCGTGGTGGCCACGGCCAAGACACCGGTGGCCGCGATGTTCTTGGCCGGCTGCAGACGAATCAGCGTCTGGCCGAACAGGCGTGCTTCGTTCGTCAGCCGCTTCAAGCCCAGGCCGTAGTCGGTTACGCGTTCGTCGGGCCCCACAAAGTCGTCGAGGTTCAGGCCGGCCTTGCTCGCATCGAAGAACAGCCCCTTGACGCCGTAGGCCATGCACAGATTGGCCATGAGCCGCAGATGGGCGGGCCACGCGCGCACACCCGGGCCCAGACGCGGGGGGATGAACCACACGAAGTGGGACGCGTCGGGAGCGACGCTGCGGAACGCCTCGATCCGGCGCTCGATCTCGACGGGAATTCTTGGCCTCAGGATAGGCGGCGGGCCCAGCAGGTAGTGGATCGATGGCTGTGGATGGGCGCGCCAGAAAGGCCGCGCCAGGAGGGGGCTGGGGTAGATCAACTGCACCGGCCGGCCCGGGTCGCCCGCCGCGGCTGCGGCGGTGATGGTCTGCCAGCGGGCCACGTCTTGGCTCGACCTTGGGTAGTCCAGCGATGCCAGAAACTCCATCGGCTCGCCGTATTCCTTGACGCGCTGAGCGGTCTTGCGCATGAGCGCCTCAACCTCGTCCGGGTCGGCCTCGTCCAGCGCGGCCAGGCCGTTGTGCAAGGCCACGACGCGCAGGCCTTCGCGCTTGGCCAAGCGCAGCAGGAGGGGCTTGCCGTCAGGCGCGAAGAGCGGCTCGATGACGACGGTGTTCATGCCCAGGAGCTTGAGTTGGCGCAACTCTTTGCGCAGCCGGCCCACCTCGGCGACCGGCGTCGACTCATAGGCTTCCGTGTCAATCGAGAGGGGCCCCGCGCCAAGCACGAAGAAGCCGGGGTACGCCGGCACGACGGCCATGATCGGGGCCGGCGGTGGTGGCATGTGCTCGACAATCCTCACGCCGGCCGCCGGGCGGGGCTGCCCAGAGTTGGCCGGCGCCGGCTCGGGCGCTACGATGGGCGCCTGTGCCTTCGCCCGCCGGCTGCGCCGCACACCGCGGCCGATGGCAACGAGCAAGAGGAGGAGAACAACGGCCCCCACCACGAGCGGCCACACGCGCTTGCACATACGCGTAGACGTGCGCACCCATCGCCGGGCAGCCGAGGCCGTGACGGTCTCAGGCCCCGGCGCGGTCATGGCCTCCGCATCGGCCATGATCTCATTGAGGTCCGCGATCATGGCCTCGGCCGTGGCGTAGCGCGACTGGATCGACTTGGCCATGGATTTGTTGATGACGCGCTGCACGCTCGCGGGCAGTTCCGGCCGCAACTCGGCCACTTTCGGCACCGGGTCGTTCATGTGCTTGAACATGATCGACATGAAGCTGTCGCTCTTGTAGGGGTAATCGAGCGTCAGCAGGTAGAAGTAGGTCGCGCCCAGGGAATAGAGGTCGGCCCGGCCGTCGAGTTCCTCGCCCTCGCACTGTTCGGGGCTCATGAAGTACGGCGTGCCCACGACTTGCCCGCCCATGGTGAGCCGCGTCTGGGTGGTCACGTCCTTGGCCAGGCCGAAATCCATGACCTTCACCGCGCCGTCGTTGCGGATCATGATGTTGCCGGGCTTGATGTCCCGGTGCACGATGCCTGCCGCGTGCGCGGCGCCGAGAGCCTTGGCCGACTCGATGACGATGCGCGTGGCCTCCTTCAGCGCGAGGGGCCCCTTGCGCTGCGCGAGTTCGTGCGCGCTCTCGCCCTCCACGTATTCCATCTCGATGAAGTGGTGCCCCCCCTGGCTGCCCACCGCGAAAATGGTCACCACGTTGGGGTGCGAGAGCTTGGCCGCGGCGCGGGCCTCGCGCTTGAAACGCTCGACCGCGGTGGGGCTCGCCTCGGCCACCTGTGGCGACAGCAGCTTCAACGCAATCTGACGATCCAGGCCAAGATGCTTCGCCCGATACACCGCGCCCATGCCGCCCTCGCCGAGCTTGGCTTCCACCAAATAGTCGGCGAGCGCGCGGCCCACAAGCGGGTCGTCGGGCGTCTGGCTCGCGCGCGGCCGGTAGCGTTTGAGGCTGCGCGCCGGGCGGTCGCTTCCCGCCTCTGACACCACGGAGAGCGGCTGCGAGCACTGCGGGCAAGTGTACCGCTTGCCCGGCTTGAAGGCTTTGGTCCTGAAGTAGGCGTTGCAGCCGCTACAGTAGAGCATCCCTTCAGCCAATGCGCTCGTCTCCAACTCGATACGCGTCGCGCCGGCGCCGCTGCCTCACGCCCGCAACGGCGGGCCGGCGCTGCATACCATACCATAGTTGGACGCGCTTGTCCTCAAAGGGGGGTTGACATGAATGCACTCGATATTCCATCATGCCGTCCTCTTTCGGGTGTTATGCCAAGTTGCGGGCACAGCCCGCGGGAGGCACGTGATGTCACACAGAACTGCCGCTGTCGTTGTCGCAACAGCCGGTCTCCTCTCGTTTGTCGATGGCGCTTGGTGCCAACCGATGAGACGGCCGCCGCGGAGGTCCATGCCGAGTCCCTACGGCCAAAAGCGCTATCACCCGATCCAGGTGGACTGTGCGAAAAGGCTGGGACGGATCAAGAACCTCATGGGGGTCCAGGGCGGACCAAGGCCGGATGTGCCCGAGGTCACGCCCGATCTCAGCGAAGCGTACCGCAAGATCGGCGTCAATATGGTCCGGCTGCCCCAGGACAACCGGGACGTGTTGTTCCTGGGATACATCTTCCCCGACGAGAAGGCCGATCCGCTTGATCCCGCCTCATACCGATTCGAGGAATTCGACCGGTACGCCCAGGCGGTTCGGGCCATCGGCGCGGAACTCCTCTGGGAGGCGCAATACTTGATCGGCGCGAAAGGATTGGCCTGCACCGGGGGACCGCAGGCGCGGCCGGCGGGAGGCATCCCCCACCGGGTCGTGGTGCCGCGCGAGGAGATCCAAAAATGGACGACCGTCTGTGTCCAGGTCCTGCGGCACCTGAACGAGGGCTGGGCCAATGGACACCACCTCGGAGTGGCGACGGTCGAGTTCCTCAACGAACCGTTCATGGGGCCGAAGCACTTGGCGTACGACCGCGACGATCCCAAGCGCGTATGGGAGTGCTATGCCGCGTTCGCCCGCGGCATCAGGGCCTATGA
>JAJRTI010000499.1 GCA_024278415.1 Planctomycetota bacterium
CCCTTCGGGCTGCGGTGTCCGCGAGGGGTTGCACGCAGGCGAAGAGCCGGGACGTTTGTTGTGAACCTGCCTGAATCCACTTCGAAACTGAAACTCCAGAATGCAACGCGTTGGGATACGTACAATCAGACCTACACCCTTTCTTTTCCCCCCGACACACATGGCTTGCATGGTAACTGAATTGTTACAATTCCCCTTTCCGGGGATAGCATTATCTGGCTACAAAGCTGCTTCGTAACCCACTCCTTGCTGAAGCTCCGCTTCGGCGAGAGGCCCGCGCAAGCCAGAGATTGCGAAGACGGAGCTTCGCGAGAGGTGCGTTCCCAAGCGGAGCTTGGGAGCGAACGAAAAATCAAATCCATTTGGCGCGGACGGCGCCCGAGTGAATGATTCCGAGGAAATCGCATGAACGTCGCCTTGTCGCTGTTGAAAGAGAAAGCCGAAGAACTAACGCAATTCGAGTTGCCCGTCGATTGGCGGATCGCGCCGGCGGCGCCCGCGGAAGCGGCGAGCATGGCCCCGGACCCGTCGTGGCCTGAATGGAACGGGAAGAGCTTTCCCGTTCGGGCCGCGCGGGAGGAAGGCTGGACGTGCGGCGAAACGACGCTGTCAGAGTCCGCCTGTGGGCTGCCGCTCGACGGTGCGGAACTGCTCATCGAGATCCAAGGGTTCGCGCCGTTCACGCTGTGGATCGACGGCGAGGAGGCGTTTCGCGAGGAGCGCAACTGGCGCGCGACCGGGCCGATCGCCGAACCGCTGCGCCGATCCATCGAGCCGGGCCGACGCCTTCGGCTCGTGCTGCGTCAGCAGCCCACGGCCATGCCGTCGGAAGTGGTCCTCCCCGTGCGCTGCGCGTTGCGGCCAAGGCCATGCCTGGACATGGGCGTCGAAATCGGAGCGGCCGCGGCGCAGTTGGAACTCGCTGCGGCCTTGGCCGAAACGGACGAGGAGAAGGAACTCGTCGCACGCGCCACAGAGGCCGTGAACCAACGCGCGTTGCGCTCCAACGATTGGGACGCAGTCCGCGCCTCGCTGAAAACCATGGAGGACATCCTTTCGCCGCTCTCGCCCAAGGCGAAACGCAAAGTCGTCCACCTCATCGGCCACACGCACATCGATCTCGGCTGGCTCTGGACGTGGGAAGACACAGTGCTTTGCACGCGGCGCGATTTCAGGGCGACGGCGGATTTGCTCGACGAATTTCCAGACCTCACCTTCGCCAACAGCCAATCCGCGTGCTTCGAAATCGTGCGCGAACATGACCCCGACGTATTCGAACGCATGAGACGCCTAATGGCTTCGGGCCGATGGGAAAACGTCGCGGCGCTGTGGGACGATTCGGACCTGAACATGGTGAACGGCGAGTCTCTGGCTCGGCAGCTTCTTTACGCCGCGCAATGGTGCGAAGAACATCTCGGCTGCACGTCGAAGGTGTTCTGGGCCGTGGACGTGTTCGGCCACCCGGGCAACATGCCGCAAATCGCACGACTCGCGGAGATGGAGGCCTACTTCCACACCCGCTGCCATCCCGACCTGAAGACCTTGCGGCCCATTCGACTGTGGAAAGGCATCGACGGCACGACGATCCCCGTCCTGTTCACACGCTACAGCGATCCGCTAGACCCGCTCAAGGTGCTGAAGCTCGTGCTGATTTCGCATCGGTGCGGGCTGGACGCGACGCCGTATGTGTGGTGCATCGCCGACCACGGGGGCGGCATGAGCCGTTTGCAATTGGAAATCCTCGCGGCCTATCGCGACAAGCCTCTGATTCCGACGTTCGCGTTCTCGACGCCCACGCGGGTCGTCAAGGCGCTGCTCGCGGAAGACGAAAGCCCGCTCGTCACCGGCGGCGAGACGCACAGCCAGTTTCCCGGCTGCTTCACCACTCATGCGGACGTGAAAGGGTACAACCGGCGCTGCGAGAACGCGCTGCTGACCTCGGAAACGCTCGCGGCCATCGCGGGGATCGACCGCCGCGAGGCGCTCCGAAACGCGTGGAAAGACGTTTTCTTCCTCCAGTTCCACGACGTGCTTTGCGGCTGCTCCGCGCCGGAAGTTTACACGGAAGACGCGCCCGCGCGGAACGAACGCGCGCTGGCCGCTGCCCGCGCGGTCATCGACGAAGCCATGAAGGCGCTCGTGCGCGCAGAAGGAGACGTGGGCGAGTTCGCCTTGTTCAACGCCTTGGGCTTTCCGCGAACCGAGCCGGTGTATGTCAAGTTGAACAGCGCGGCGCGGTCGGTCGTTGACCGAGATGGGCGGCGTTTTCCGGTCCAGCAACTGCACGACGAGTTGGTTTTCATCGCGCCCGAGCAGCCCGCGTTCGGGTGGAAGCCCTTTCGGCTTAGCGTCGACTCCGCGGACGAAGGCGATGTGGACGTGACCGAGGCGGGCGCCTTCTTCCGCATCGAGACGGACTACGCCGTCGCCTATCTCGAAAAGTGTTCCGGCGTCATCACGTCGTACTACGACAAGGCCCTTGGCTGCGAGCTGATTAACTACGCGGGCAGCCGCGCCACCTCGGATGTCCCGGTGTTGTCCAGCAGAGGAATGAACCTGTTTCAGATCGCCGACTGCGCGCCGGTTGGCTGGTCGGCCTGGCAGATTTCCGACACGCTGCGCGAGGAAAGCCTCGTGCGCGGCGCCGAGGTGGAGTTAATGGACAATGGTCCCGTGTTCGCGCGTTTTCGCGTGCGGCATCGCTTCCGCTCTTCGCGCATCTATGAGGACATTCTGTTTTTCAAGAGCCTCCCGCGCGTCGAGTTTGCAATCACGGTGGACTGGCGGGAGCCGGGCGGCCGCGACATTGGCGTACCGCACTTGCGGCTGGCCTTCCACTCGCGGATGGCGGCCGCCCGCTCGCGGGCCGAAGCGCCTTTTGCCGTCGCTACGCGCCCGGCGGACGGAACGGAACAGCCCATGCAAACCTGGGTAGACTTGACGGGCGAGGAGTTCGGCTTCGCGTTGCTGAACGATTGCAAGTACGGATACGAAGCCCTCGGCGGCCGCTTGCGCCTCAGCTTGCTGCGCACGGCCTACGCGCCCGATCCCGTCTCCGATCACGGCGAATACACGATGCGTTTCGCCTTCGTCCCGCACCGGGCCGATGCGCCTGTCGCGGAAATCATCAAGGCCGGCATGGGCTTCAACCGCGCGCCGCTGGTGGCGTCTGTCCAAACCCCTGAGCAGTTAAACGAGCCGTTTCTCAAGGCGGAGGGGGCGCCGTCGGTGGTCTGCACCGTGCTGCACCGCGCGGGGCGCTCCGACGGCGTTCTCGCGCGGTTCTACGAAACCGAAGGACGAGACGCCGCGCTTACGATTGGGGTGGGCGACGGCATCGTCTCGGCGCGGGAAGTGAACTTGCTCGAACATCCTTGCGGCGAGCCGCTGCCCATCGCGGACGGCCGCGTCGCCCTTCGCTTTCGGCCATACTAAATCAAGAGCGTGTTGATGGAAATCCGTTGCTGACGAACGAGCCGACGAAGTTGGAGAACGATATCAAGACAGAAAGGAATGGCGACTGTGGACACAAACGACATCGAAATTCTGAACCGCGCAGACGGCCTTCTGCTTGGGCCGGAGGAGATTGTGGCCGCCGCGTCCTGCGGTTCGATGTGGGGCCAGGGGGCCACGTGTGAGAACCTCATTCTTTTGCCGAGCGCCGGCGCTCCAGGCGTGGAGGCTACGGTGAAGTTCCGACCGCAAAACGGCGGGGAGCAGGCGGGCGTGGTCCTCTTTCGGGACTGGGACAACTACATCAAGCTCGTGCGGGAATCGGTTCGCGGCGAACAGGTGATCGTCGTCGCGAGAGAGATCGACGGCCAGCCAAAGCCCGTGCTGCACGAACCATGCGAGGCCGCGCACATTCATTTCCGGCTCGCGATAGAACACGACGTCGTGACCGCGCGGTGGAAAATCCTCGAAACGGGAGAGGCCGGAAGCGAAAGCTTCGAGAACTGGTTTGAAACGCGCGAGGGGTGGCGCCCGGGCCTCCTGGTGCACGGCCGAAACGCCAGCAACCGCGCGGTGTTTTCTTCGTTCCGCGTCGGCTGAATTGATACCCTTGGAAAGGGTCGTCTGTGCTATCGGTGTCGAGAAAAGACAAGTTTGGAGAACTTTCGATGTTTGTGAAAACGATCTTAACCGCAGCGCTATACGCGGCCGCGGCTGTGGCCGCGGCCGAGCAGCCGAAGGAGTTGCTGCTCGCCGGATTCGAATCGGTCGAAGGGTTGCAGACGGGCGGGCAGAAGGAGATTTCCTTTGACCTCAGCACGTCCCGCGTCACGCAGGGCAAACGGTCGCTGCACATTCACGTCGAAATCGACCATCGCAACGCGGAGCAAGTGGGCAAGGTCAAATACCCGCTGGGGTGGCCATCGGTCAAAAAGGTGTTTCCGAAGCCCATTGACCTGTCAAACTGGGATTTCGTCGAGTTCGACGTGTGGTTCGAGAGCCGCCGCGGTATCGACCCCGATTTCGCGATGCACGTCACCCTCGCGGACAGCAAAGGACGCGAAATCTATCGGACCACGTTGACGGATTTGCGCCATCGCAAGTGGGCGCGCGAAAAGCTGTGCATCCGCGGCATCGCCAACGCCTCCGATTTGGCGAGCGCGAAGTTTTGGCTCAGCGAATCGATGTATGACGACGGCTCGGTCATCGATTTTTACGTGGACAACTTGCGCGCGACGAAGGCCGTAGATTATCGTCCCCCGGCCGTGCGGCCCGTGCGCAGGGTGTTGGTTAGAACCGACGCCGCGCTGTTGTGGTTGGAGGGGCCCTGCCGCAAAGTCCAACGCACCGAGGAGTCGCCCTCGGGAGCCGCCAACCCCGTCGTGCACATGGCCGCCGCGCGGAACGAGACGGAGGCCGTGCAGATCGTGCTTCGGCCGCTGACCGCTGACGGCTTAGGCGAGGTGTCGGTGAACATCGGCGAACTGGTCGGCCCGTCCGGCGCTCGCATTGCCCGCGAGCACATAACGTGGAGTCCTGTCGCGTACGTCCCGGCCCGCCGAGGTCCCCGGGAAGGCTCGCCCGATGGCCTGCCGGGACCCAAGCCGTTCGCCGCCGATAAGCGTTGGCAATACCCTATCTGGGTCGAAGCGTACGTGCCTCCCGGAACGCCCGCCGGCGACTACACCGCGCCCGTCGTCGTGCGCACCGCCTGCGGCGACCTGCGGGTGACGTTGCGTCTGCACGTGTGGGATTTCGACGTCCCCGTAAAACAGCATCTGCGCACCAACACCACGATCTACGGCCCCTGGGGTTGGCGCAAAGACATCCGGAAATGGTTCGGCGACATGACCTACGCGCAGTTCATCAATGAATGGCGGCCGGAGATCGTGAAGCTGCTCGCCCGCTACCGTCTGTCGCCCAACAACATGGCGCACTTGCCGCTTCGGTATGACACGCACAAGAATAAGGTCGTGTTGGGCGACACCAGCGCCTTCGAGCGACTCGTAAAGCTTTACATGAGTTGGGGCCATCGTCTGAATCGCATGCCCGTGAGCTTCTTGTTCGACCGCGGCGCGTATCTCGGAGCGAAAAAGGGGACGCCCGAATATCTGCAACGCATCACCAGCGCGTTCCGCGTGGCGGCGAACTATCTCGAAAAGAAGGGATGGCTCGATGACTGCTACGTGTACTGCGCGGACGAAGTCGTCGTACACAAGCACACGGGCAAGACGGATTTCGCCCTGCTCAACCGAGTCTTCGATGCGATTCACGCGGCGCATCCGAAGATTCGGATATTCGCGACCGAGGCGCCCTCGCCCCTTCTGCGCGGCGTGGATATTTGGTGCATGAACATGCGCGCCTTCGACCTCGACGTGCTGAAAGAACAACATGCACTGGGCCGAGAGGTGTGGTGGTACAACGGATATGCCGACCCGCGGCCCGGCATGCGCATCACCGCCCGCGGGGCGGACCATCGCGTGCTTTTCTGGATGAATTGGAAGTACGGCATCGACGGGTATCTCATCTGGACCGTCAACCGATGGGTGAACAACCCATGGGAAGAGCCCGACCGTGACCGGCGCGCGATCGCCGGGGGCCACTACCTTCTCTATCCCAATCCCGACGGCTCGGTCAGCCCCTCCATTCGACTCGCCATGATGCGCGACGGGCTCGAAGACTTCGAATATCATTGGCTGCTCGCCGACCGGGCGCGGAAGCTCCGAGCGGCCGGGCGCACGGAACTCGCCGACGAGTGTGAGTCCATCCTCCGACGCGCGGACGCGTTTCTCCTCGCCTGGGATAATTGCCCCCACGTGCAGGCGAGCTTCATCTACGACAGCCGTCGGCTGCTGGCGCGGCAAATCGAAAAGGCGCAAGCGCAATTGCACTAATAAGGGTGCAGGTCTGATTGTACGTATCCCAACGCGTTGCATTCTGGAGTTTCAGTTTCGAAGTGGATTCAGGCAGGTTCACAACAAACGTCCCGGCTCTTCGCCTGCGTGCAACCCCTCGCGGACACCGCAGCCCGAAGGGCTGCCACA
>JAJRTI010000500.1 GCA_024278415.1 Planctomycetota bacterium
GCGCCATGAGAACGATCATCCGAGTGGATTGTGCAACCGGGACCGTCAGCCAGCAAGACCTCCCCGAACAATATGCCTCTCTGGGCGGCCGCGCGCTGACCTCGACGCTCGTGGCGGACGAAGTCCACCCGCGCGGCCATGCCCTCGGCCCGGAGAACAAGCTCGTCATCGCGCCGGGCTTGCTCACCGGCACCGCCGCGCCCAGTTCGGGCCGCACCTCCGTGGGCGCGAAGAGCCCCCTCACCGGCGCCATCAAGGAATCCAATGCCGGCGGCGTGCCGGGGCAGATGCTCGGCAAGCTCGGCATTGCCGCGATCGTGTTGGAAGGCCTGCCGGCGGATGATGCTTGGAAGCTGCTCAAGGTCACGGCACAGGGCGCCACGCTCGAATCCGCAAACGACTTGGCCGGCAAGGGCTGCTACGAAGTCGACGCCATCCTCGGCGAACGCTTTGGCAAGGTCGGCATCATCACGATCGGCCCGGCGGGCGAAATGCGCCTCGCGGGCGCGGGCATCTCGCTGAACGACATGGAGAACCAGCCTGGGCGCTTCGCCGGCCGCGGGGGCCTGGGCGCGGTCATGGGCTCGAAGCGCATCAAGGCCATCGTCGTCGATCCCGGCGACGCACCTGGTGTCGATGTCGCGGACTCGGACGCGCTCAAAGCGGCGGCCAAGTCCTTCGCGCAGGACGTATTGCTCAAGCATCCGGTCACGAGCCAAGGCCTGCCCACGTACGGCACGGCCATCCTTGTCAACGTCATCAACGAAGCCGGCGGGTTGCCCACGCGCAACTTCAGCTCCGGCCGTTTCGAGGGTGCGGAAAAGACCAGCGGCGAGGCCATTGCGGAGACGATCGCCCAGCGCGGCGGCGCGGGCAAGAGCGGCCATCCCTGCCACCCCGGCTGCGTGATCCGCTGCTCGAACATCTACCCCGACAAGGACGGCAACGCGCTTGTCGCGTGTCTCGAATATGAAACCGACTGGGCGTTCGGCGCCAACTGCGGCATCGACGACCTCGACACCATCGCCGAACTCAACCGCCTCTGCAACGATATCGGTCTCGACACGATCGAGGCCGGCGCCACTATCGGGGTTGCCATGGAAGCTGGCGTTCTCGAGTTCGGCGACCGCGCGGGCGCCATCGACTTGCTCAAGCAGGCCGGCGCGGGCACGCCGCTTGGGCGCATCGTCGGCAGCGGCGCGGCCGTGCTCGGCAAGGTCTACGGTGTGTCGCGCGTGCCTGTGGTCAAGGGCCAGGCCATCCCGGCTTACGACCCGCGGGCCATCAAGGGCATCGGCGTCACGTACGCCACTTCGACCATGGGCGCGGACCACACGGCCGGCTACACGATCGCGCCGAACATCCTCAAGGTCGGCGGCGACGTGGACCCCCTCAGCAACGACGGCCAGGTCGAGTGCTCGCGCAACCTCCAGATCGCGACCGCGGCCATCGACTCAGTCGGCTTGTGCGTCTTCACCGCGTTCGGCGTGCTCGACAACGAACAAGGCGTGCCGCTGATCTGCGACATGGTCGCCGCGCGCACGGGCCAGCCTTACGCCCCTGGCGACTTCCTTGCTCTGGGCCAGCAAGTCCTGGCCACGGAGCGCGCGTTCAACGCGGCCGCCGGCTTCTCCAAGGAAGACGACCGCTTGCCGCGGTTCATGGAGACCGAGACACTCCCCCCCCACAACGTGGTTTTCGACATGTCCCCCGACGCACTCGATTCGGTTCACACAACACCATGATCACCGTCCACACCAAGCTCTTCGCCAGCCTCCGCAACAAGGTCAGCGGCCACCAGGACTGGTCCCAGCCTCTCCAAGTCGAATTGGAGGACGGGGCCACGGTGGGCGACTTGCTCGCGCACTTCGACATCGCGTTCCCCCAAGCCATCGTCGCGGTCGTCGGCGGCACGCGACGGAAGATAGACTGGGTCTTGCAGGACGGGGATGTGGTGGGGCTGTTCCCGCCGGTGGGCGGGGGGTGAGGAGCGTCCCCGCTTGGCGCTCACAATACATGCACCGACGACGCCTTGAAAGTGAGGTAAACCTCCGCGCCGGGGCGGATGCCCATCTCCTCGCATGAGGCCGGGGTGATCTGCACGTGGAACACGACGCCCGCGTCCGCGTCGACTCGCACGCCGCCGTGATCGTGCGTCACTCTCGCGACCCGCGCCGGGAGGCAATTCCGCGCACTGGAGTCGAAGGGCTCTCGGGACAGGATGATGTCGGAGGGGTGAATCGCAAGATGCGCGGGGCCGGCCGCGTCGGCTACGAGTGCAATCGTGGGGCCGTTGGGCAGCGTCGCGCTCGCGCCCCGTTCGTCCAGCACGACGTCGCAATGGAACACGTTGTCCGGCGGCGCCGGCACGATGCGGCCCGATACGAGCGACGTGATCGAGTCCGTGAGACGCCGCGCCTGGTCCAAGTCGTGGGTGGTCAGGATCACCGTCGCGCCGCGCTCTTGCTGCGCCCGGCGGATCTCATCTTCTACGCGGCGCACTTGGCCGCGGTCCACGTTCGCGGTGGGCTCGTCGAGCAGCAGCACCTCTGGCTCCAACACGAGCGCGCGCGCGAGGGCCACTCGCTTGGCTTCGCCGCCGGAGAGTGCGCCGGCCTTGCGCGCTTCGAAACCCTCCAAGCCCAGGCGAGCCAAGCACGCGCCCACTCGCTCCCGCGCCTCGGCACGCCCCACCCCGCGCAGCTTCAGCCCGTACGCGACGTTGTCCAACACCGTTCCCCTCAGCATGTAGGGATCCTGCATCACGAACCCCATCCGCCTGCGCTGCCGAGTGGCATCGCCGCGCCCGACTTGTGCGGCCTCCCCCGCGAACTCGATCCGGCCGCCCGTGGGCGAATCGAGCAGGCCCACGAGCCGCAGCAGCGACGTCTTCCCGCTCCCGTTGGGGCCGACCACCGCGTGGATCGCGCCCGCCGCGAAGCTCAGTTGGCCGATGGCCAACTTGAAGTGCGCCCCACGGTCGAGCACGACCTCGGCAAGCGAGATGCACGGTGTTGGCGTGGACGGATCGGCCATCACGCGCGCTCCTGCTGAAGCAGTTGCAACGCGAGGTTCACGGCCAACGCGACCGCGAGCAAGACCATGCCCAGCGCGAGCCCCATGGCGAACTCGCCCTTGCTCGTCTCGAACGCGATCGCGGTCGTGAGGTTGCGCGTGTACCAGCGGATGTTGCCGCCCAGCATCATGGACACGCCCACCTCGGCAAACACCCGGCCAAACCCGGCCGCGACCGCGCAGATCAGCCCGACGCGGCCTTCTGAGACCACGGCCAACGCCGCCCGCATCGGCGAGGCCCCGAGCGAGAGTGCGGTCACGCGGATGCGCGGGTCCGCCTTGGACAGCGCGGCCAGCGTCATCGCGGCCACGAGCGGCGTCACGAGTACGCACTGGCCCACCACCATCGCCCCTGGCGAGTAGAGCAAGCCCATGCCGCCAAGCGGCCCCCGACGCGACAGCAAGGAGTACATGAACAAGCCTACGACCACCGTGGGCAAGGCCATGAGCGTGTTGAGGATCACACGCACGGCCCGCTTGCCTCGGAACTCCGCGAGCGCGACGGCCGCGCCCAGCGGCAGTCCCAAGGCCGTGCCTAGCGCGGTGCTCGCGCAGGCCACCTTCAGCGATACCGCCGTGATCGCGAGCAGCTCGCGGTCGAGGCTCGCGATCAGGCGCAGCGCTTGGCCGAACGCCTGTGCAAAGTAGTCCATCGCCGCGCCCTACTCCTTCTTGTCCGAGCCAGAACGTGCCGCGCCGGCATTGGGATGGAACAGTTGCTCACCGCCCTTCCGATAACTCGCGATGATCCCCTGCCCTTCGGGGCTCGTCACGAACTCGATGAGTTGCTGGGCCAACTCGCGCTTCACGTGCGGGTACCGCTTGGGGTTGACCGCGATGATGCCGTATGGGTTGAACAGCCGCTTGTCGCCTTGGCACAGCAGGGCCAACTCGATCTTGTCGCGGTAGGCCATGTAGGTTCCACGATCGGCAAGGACGTACGCCTGCTTCTCGTCGGCGATGGTGAGCGTCGCGCCCATGCCCTGGCCGGTCTGAATGTACCACGAGCCCTGGGGCACGATGCCGGCCTCCGCCCACAGCGCCCGTTCCTTCTTGTGCGTGCCGGAGTCGTCGCCACGCGAGCAGAAGACGGCCCGTTTGCTCGCGATTTGCTTCAACGCGGCCGCGGCGTCGGCCAGGCCCTTGATCCCGGCCGGGTCGGCCTTCGGCCCCAGGATGACGAAGTCATTGTACATCACGTCCCGCCGGCCCACCCCAAAGCCCGCGGCCACGAACGCGTCCTCCGCCTTCCGCGCGTGCACGAACACCACGTCCACGTCGCCGTTCTCGCCCAGCTTCAGCGCCTTGCCCGTGCCCACCGCGATGACGTCCACCTTGCACCCATGGGCCGCCTCAAACGGAGGCAGCAACACGCTCAACAGCCCGGAGTTCTCCGTGCTCGTGGTGGTCGCCATGCGCAGGCGCACGGGTGCGGAACTGCCGCGCGGCGTCGCCGCCTTGCTTTTGTCAGGCGGCTTCTCGCCGCACCCCCACAGCGCCGCGACAACCAAGCCCACGGCAAACACGCAGCACCTCTGCCCCCATCGACCGAGCCCGGGATTCGTACAAAAACTCCGCATCAGCAGTTCTCCTTTCCAAATACGGGAGGCCGTGGAGTTTCCTCCAGGACCCTATCGCCCATCCGCCATAGGCGCCATGCCCTTAGGCTGCAATGGGTCGGAGGCCAGTTTGACATCGTCGCCAGAATCCTCCATTATCTCTAACCATCGCCATCAATCAAGCCGCAGAGCCTTTCGCCCTGAAGTGGAGCCCCGGATCGCATGCCCAACATCGGACTTCTGCCAGTCGATCAAGTCCACAAGCGCATCGCGAAACACGCGAAACTTGTGCCCTCAGAAGCCGTGCCACTGCGGAAGGCTTCGTGCCGGCTCCTGCGCGCTCCGATCCGCGCCGACCGCAATATCCCGCCCTTCAACCGGTCCGCGATGGACGGCTATGCCGTGCGCAGCGCCGACTTCGACGGAACCACGGCTAGCCTGACGGAGGTCGCCAACATCCCGGCCGGCACGGAGTGGACTGGCCGCGTCACGAAGGGAACTTGCGCGCGCATCATGACCGGCGCTCCCGTGCCCAAGGGCGCGGACGCGGTCGTCATGGTCGAGCGCACCCAGCGCGGCGGCGACATCGTCCATGTGGACGACCCCAAGATTGGCCCATGGGGCAACATCCACCGCCGCGGTGCGGACGCGCGCAAGGGCCAAGTGCTCCTCAAGCCCGGCCAACTCCTCGCGCAGGGCCAGGTGGCGGTAGCGGCTTCCGTCGGTGCGAACGAGGTCGAGGTCGCGAGGCTCATCAACGTCGCGGTCATCTCCACCGGCCGCGAAGTCGTCAAGCCGTCTGCGGCGCCGTCGCCCTTCCAGATTCGCGACGCGAACGGTCCCGCGCTCATGGCGGCTGTCGATGGCCTGCCGTGGTGCAAGGGCAAGGCTCTGGGCATCGCGCCGGACACGGAAAGCGGGCTCAGCCGCGTGATCGCCAAGGCCCTCGGCCAATCGGACGTGATCCTGCTTACGGGCGGCGTCTCGATGGGCGAGTTCGACCTCGTGCCGCAGATTCTTCGACAGGCAGGCGTGAAGCAGGTGTTCCATGGCGCGGCCGTCCGCCCTGGCAAGCCGCTCTGGTTCGGCGCGGCCGAGCGCGGGCAGCTCGTGTTCGGCCTGCCCGGCAACCCGATTTCCACGCGCGTGGGCTTTCGGGAGTTTGTGCTGCCCGCGCTGCGCCGCATGGCCGGCTTTGCCCAGCCCTTCCCCCCTTCGCTTGGGCTGCCGCTTGGCGAAGATGTCAAGAAGAAGCACGACCTCACGCTCTTCGCGATCAGCCGACTCTCAGTTCAATCGGGACGCACGCGTGTCCTCCCCGTGCCCCACGAAGGCTCCGGCGATTTAGTGTCCGCAGCGCAATCGGACGGCGTGTTCGTGTTTCCAGCCCAACTCAAGTCGATTGAGGCCGGCACGCCCGTTGAGTTCCATTCATGGAAAACTTAGCACCTTGACGCGGGTTTTGCGCCAACATGTTGCCGATGTTGCCGTGCCCGACTCCCACTCTCGCTCTTACTCTTAGTCCTACTCCTCCTTCATGTCGTGCGATTTACGAGTAAGACCATGAGTAAGACCATGAGTAAGACCATGAGTAAGACCATGAGTAAGACCATGAGTAAGACCATGAGTAAGACCATGAGTAAGACCATGAGTAAGACCATGAGTAAGACCACGAGTAAGACCACGAGTAAGACTATGAGTAAGACTATGAGTAGGAACGGCGGCGCGGCCGCCTCTTTCCCCCATTCGTTGTCTATCTGAATTCGTTGGAAGCATCACGTCTTGCTGAACAGCGCCCACGGAGTCCA
>JAJRTI010000501.1 GCA_024278415.1 Planctomycetota bacterium
ATGAAGAGAAGCATTGACGAACAGACTAGGAGTCAGAGTCCCCCCGGCGCCGGGCGATCGTGCGCGATGGACAGCAGAGCCTCCCGCGTGTTCGGCCAGAGCCCGCCGCTCGGCCTGGCTCCGAAAAGAGGCGTGGTAACACTTCAGCCGAGTGCCACGAGGCGCATCCAGGTGAGTCGCTGTTCGTGCATAAGCCGTCGCTCCGCCGGCGCAGGGTCGGCGGGGGCGCTGACCCCATTGCATTCGGCTGAAATGTTACGAGGCGCGATTCCCTTCTTCATCCGTGGTCTCTGGTGACATCCGTGGGATTCCATTCTTCAGCAACGCGGCTGCGGCAATCCGCACAGACTCCCACGGTGTGACGCATGTCCTGTTGACAGGGGTGGTGGGGGCGCCGCGCTGGGGGGTCATTGTGCCGGCTGGTGGCCGCCGTCTCCCACGCTTGACACACTCCCCAAGCGGCCATAAAATGCGTTCCGTTCGACATTGGCTCCGTGGAGCTTCGTCGCTATGCCCAATCAACCGCGAATTCGGCTCGTGTGCGCCAACTGCTCCGCCGCGATGCAGGTGCCAACCAATGCCGCGTACCGGCCCCACAAGTGCCCGAAGTGTGGCTCGCCGCTGGCCGCGCCGGGGCTCTGCCCGCGCACGTTGAGGCCACTCGCGGGGTACGAGCGGTGGCCGGCGTTCTGGCAGGGCATGGCCATGGGCGCGGCGTCGGGCGCGCTGGTTCTTGTCGTGGGGTTGCTCGCGGCTGGCGCGTGGAAGGTGTGGGGACAGTAGCGGGCGTAGAACGACAACGGGCGTCCGCAGCATGGGTAGCCGCGAACGCCCGGGAGTGGCGGGTGCGAGGGTCAGCGCACCATGAAGAGTTGGATGTACTTCGTGGCGAGCTGGATACCGCGGTAGCGGTTCGAGCCCTTGCCCCAGATCGGGCCGTGTGGCTCGACCGAGATCCACGCGTCGTACCCGTGCAGGTAGAGCATGCCCATCATTTTGCCCCATTGGAGATCGCCCTGCCCTACCGTCGGCTGGATCCACGTGTCCGCCACGTCCAGGCGGTCCTTGATGTGAAAGTGGAGCAGCCGGTCGCCGTACTTGTAGAGCACCTCGACGGGATCCTCCTCCAAGTTGCGCACGAGGCCCATGGGGTCGAGCTTCAGGCCGACCGCGGGCACTTCGTCCTTGATCATCTCCCACACGGCCATGCGGTGGATCATGCTGCCCTCGTGGCCGAGGTAGTGGCCGAGCTTGACGCCTTTGGCCTCCGCGTGCGCGATCATGGCCGGGAAGACCTTGAGATACTCCGCCACGTTCGCCTCGTCGTTCTTCTCCTCCAGCACGCCGGTGCCGGTGTACACGATCTCGCAGCCCACGTCAGCCGCGTGGTCGATGCACAGCTCGAGTTGCTTCAAGTTCGCCTCACGCGTGGCCGGGTCGGGGTCGAGGAAATTGATGCGCCACAGGCCAAACGCACAGGCCTCGAGCCCGTTGTCGGCCAACGTCTTCTTCATGCTGTCCGCGGTGTCGCGGTCGGACTCGTTGAACTTGTTGTAGAGGATCTCGATGCCATCGAGTTTGTTGTCCACGGCGAAGCGCACGTCTGCGTCGCCGAGATCGCCGATGAATGCGAGTTTCATGGGAGCAGCTCCTGGGCTGTTGAGGCGTAGTGAGAGAGGCACTGCGAGTGGCAGAAGATAGTGCATGGCTCGCGGCGAGTCAAGGCGGGGATCCCAGGAGTTCCTCCATGCGCCACAGACGCGGCGTCTTGTTCGCGGCCAGCGACAAGGCCTAGGTGGGCTCGTAATAGGGCGGCCCGTTCTTGCGACGCAGCCGACGGGCGATGAATCACCCTGCTACGAACGGCTCAACTCGCTCATGCGGTGGCCGAATCGCCTCTGTTGACTTTGGCCGCACAGGCCACTACTCTCGACTCATGCCAGCGCAACGCCTGTGATCGGGTGTCCCAATCCCCTCATTCATCGCCGCAGTTCATGGCGCTTCAGCCCGAAACCATTGCGACTCTCATCACGCCCATCGGCCAAGGCGGCATCGGCGTGGTCCAGGTATCGGGGCCCAGTGCGCAGGGCATTGCTGACCGCGTGTTCAGGAGCCCGCGTGGCAAGCGGCTCGTCGACGCGCTGGCGAACACACTTCACTATGGCCACGTCGTGGGGCCAGACGGGCAAATCATCGACGAGGTCATCGTGCGCGTGGCCGACGCGCATGCTTCGTGGCTCGGGGAGCCGACGGTCGAGATCAACTGCCACGGCGGGGTGGCCGCGGTGCGTGCGATACTGGACGCGGTGGTCGAGTCCGGTGCGCGACGCGTGCCGTGGACGGACGTGGGCCTGAGGGCGTTCCGCGGTGGCCGAATCGACGCGGTCCAACTCGAAGCTTGGTGGCGCTTGCCCGCCGCCGCCACGAGCCTTGCCGCGGACATGCTGCTGGCGCAGTGGCGGGGCGCACTGAGCCAAGCGGCCCAAGAAGCGCGGGCAGGCGGCGGCCCGATCGACGCGCTTGTGCAGACCGCGCGCGTCGGCATCGCGCTGTGCGAACCAGCTAAGGTCGTGATCGCGGGCCGGCCCAACGTCGGCAAATCCACGCTTTTCAACGCGCTCGTCGCGCAGGAGCGCGCGTTGGTGCACGACCAGCCCGGCACCACGCGCGACTATGTGTCCGCGTGGGTCGAACTTCGCGGCGTGCCGATCGTGTTGATCGACACGGCCGGAGTGCGCCGCCCGGCCGACGCGATCGAGGCCTCTGGCATCGAACTGGCCCGAAGCCAGATGGCCAACGCGGACCTCGTGCTCCTGTTGGCGGACACGGCGCCACCAACCGCGCCTGAGGCCCGCGCCGCGCTCGGGTTGCCAGAGGACCGGCCGCTGTTAGTGGTGAGAACCAAAGCCGACCTCGGGCCGGGCGCGGCCGGCGCGCCCCCTGGCAGTGTCTCGGTCTCCGGCACGACCGGCGAGGGGCTCCAAACGTTGGGGGATCGGATCCTTGAGGCGCTCGTAGGCGCACCGCGGGCCACATGCGACGGCGCGGTCGTGTTCACCCTGCGCCAGGTCGATTGCCTCTCTAGCACGGGTCCGGTGGGCGACAAGATCCGGCGCCTCCTCCACGACGAGCCCGAGCCGCCGTAAGCCGACGCTCTCCGACGCTTCGCCGTGATCGGGGTCCCACTGATCTCACCTTGGCCCGGGGAAGTGTTCCTTCACAAATACTTCTCCTCCAAGTGCCGGCGGTAGTCTTCCCGATTCACGTTGGCCCCGCGCATGCAACCTCTGGGTGGCCGCGCAGTTGGCGGCAGGGAGGCCCTCTTCTCCCAGATCCCCTGCGCCTCGTCCGCGCTCCGCACCACCTTGTTCACTGCGAGCCCCTGGCCGGGCAGCTTCGTGAAGATCCACTCCATGTCCGCGTCGGTCATGTCGCCCCAGATGAGCAGGGGGGTGCGCTCCAGGATCTTCATGTGCGTCTCGTACAGCTCCTCCGCACTCGGGCCGCCTTCGTCGACGTGCAACTCGATCGCGGCGAAGCCCATGTCGAGGTACGCGTCGAGCGGGATGTGGCCCGTCGAGTGGAGGTGCATGATGACGCTCGGCAGCTCCGCCACGATGCGCTCGTCGCAGGGCCGGATGAACTCGTCGTACAGGGCCGGCGACAGCAGCGCGGCCGCGTCTTCTTGGTGCCACACCGTCCCCGCCGGGGCCCACATGCTGTAGTAGAACGATCCGATGCCGGCGTGGAACTCGGGGATGTGATCAAGCTGGAGCCGGGCGTACGCGATGAAGAAATCGGTGAGCCTCTCGCACACGGCCTTCACCTCGCCGGGCCGCTCCATCATCGCGAACAGGAACTGCTCTCCACCATAGAGCGCGGACAGCAGGTCAGCCACCCCGCGCATACGCGTGGTCGCGAGCGGATAGCGCCCCGCGCTCCGTTCCGCGATCTTGTTGATGAACTCGACGGTCTTCGCGTTCCACGGTGCATCGGCATCGAACTCGGGGATCGAGTCCGGCCCATCGAAGTCTGGCGGGGGCTCCGCGTACGCCGAGCCGGTCGTGTGGTCCGCTCGGATCGGACAGCCGAGCGCGGCTTCGAGCCAAGGGATGCCCCAGAACGCGCACGCGCTCCAGATGAAGTCGCCGCTGCATGCTTCGTGCGCGCCGAAGAGACGATCGCAGTCGTCCAGGTAGGGCTCGACTGGCACATCCTCGGGTGCGAGAGGGCGGCCGTCGGGCAGCGCCCTCGCCGCGTCGTAGCGGTGCAACGGGTACTCGCTGCCGAGGAAGAACCCCAGCAGCGGCCGCTCGTTGCCGCGTTCGTAGAAGCGTTGGAATTGGCGGACCCGTTCGTCAATGCTTCTCATGTTATCGCGGTGCAACCACCGTGGTAAGGCTTGCGTTGTGAAGTATTGCCCCATTTCTGCGGCGTCCCAGTATGCCACATCTCCGCGTGGAGCCGCGACGCCCGCGCCGGCCGAGCGGGCGCCCCGCGCACACAGGAGTATCCAGACCAAGCACGCGGAAGGCAAAACATCTACCGCCTTGGTTTCGATACGTTCGGTGCTACGCGGCTGTCCACTCAGCCGGCGGCGAGAGCCTAACGGATATCGTCGATGATCAGCGTTGCACGTTGAACCCAAACCTGGACAAGGTCGCCCACTGTCCCCCTGGCTGGCCTTGCTGGCTAAACCTTGTGCGCCACCGGGTGGCAGGCGGCTCGGGCTGAGGATTGAAGCCGCCCATTACCTGTTTCAGTTCCTCCTTGGTTATCGTGCGGTCATCCTGAAGATCGTTGATCTTGATTCTGGCCATCAGACGCTCCTTTGCGAGAAGGGTGGGAAGGGACCATACCAACAGTGTTTGTGGGTTCGCATTCAAGGATCGGCGTTCGAATGGGCGCGCGGCAAGGGCAGAAGATCACGCGCCCGCCGGCGATCACGGACGGGGGGGGGCCTCGAACGCGCGATCACGCATCAGGAGTCGTCGCCCTTCGCTTTTCGCACCAGATCCATGAACTCGCAGTACTCGTGGTAGCCGAGAATGACCGCCACGGGCCGGCCGTGTCTATTGACAACGAATCTCTTGCCGTCCACGGACGCCTGATGCACGAGATCACCGAATTTCACCTTAGCCGCGGTAGCTGCGATTGGTTCAAGGGTCTCAATTTTGATTCTGGCCATATGGGTCCGAGATTCTCAATGAGCCAGCTTTTGCTCTTTGGCGCGGGAAACGAAGCCCACAGTGTTTGCCTTGCCACTGGAGGAATGCTTAACCGCCTCACAATCTACCATTTTGATCAATGTGGTCAATATAGCCCATGTGAGGGGGGCTGTCAAGCGAAAAAATGCGCCTGGGCGTAGTATTGTTCGGCCCGCCATCTTGGAAGCGACGCATGAGTGGCGACCGCGCGGCCAATACGGCACAGGGCGACATGGCCGGCTTGCTTTTGGCCGGCATCTACACGATCGACATGCGTCAATTCCTTCGGGCCTGGCGCGAACACGCTCCCGGAGCGGGGACTACGCCAGAACCTTGGCAAGCCAGTCGTCGTAGATCATCTGGCGGACCGCATCCTTGATGCTTTCCGAACTGAGGTACTTCTTCTTCGCGGTCTTCTTCTCGAGCTGCTCCTTGAACTTCGACATCATGAGGTTCGTCTCGATATAGTCCTCGAACACCTCGACCGCGATGCCGTTGGCCGAAAGCCAGGCTTCTGTATCGCTCGCCTTGTTTAGCCCGTTCGCCAGGCGCCAGGCGTCTGCGGCCTTCTGGAGCTGGGCCTTTGTCACTTTGATGCCGGCCTTCTTGGCTGCGTTGGCGGTCACCTTTCGCTGCACGACCTCACACAGCGCGGGTGCGAACGCGCCGGTGATGCGGAGGTAGTCCACTATCTCTGCAACAGTCACCTCGATCTCAGGGCTTTTCTTCGCCATGATAGGATTTCCTTTCTTGGGCGGGAATGAACAATAGCGCATGGAAAACGCGAATCTGTGACACCCTTGCGGGCGTCACAGCCTTACTGGACAGCCGCGTGCTATGTGCGCGGCTCCCTGTCCTTTATGTTTGTACGGTGATGCCTCCTTTCAAGGTTTCGGCCAGCCATTCGTTGAAGATCCGCTCTTTGATTGCTTCCTTGATCTCATCGCCCAGTTCTGCCCGGCTTACCTCTTCGACCCGTATGAGTTGGAACATGCCTTCCGCCTCAAATGGGCCTACGAGGTCGCCGGGGTCTGCATTGAACACTTTTGCGGCGACTTCCGGCGGCAGCATCGACCGGCTCACCGCGCCGACGTACCCGCCGGCGTATTTGGTTTGCTCATCGATCGAGTGCTCGCGGGCCAGTTGGTGGAAATCCTCGCCGTCCTCGGTGACCTGCATGGCGATCTCGTTGGCCAGATCCTCGCCGGCGACCACGATGACGGACACCCTGGCGAGGTCAAGATCCGATCGGTTGTTGACGAAGTATTCGGCGATTGCTCTCTCGTCGGCCAGATGCTCAAGGAGGATGTTCGTCAGCACAGCCTCCTCGCAAAACTCCTCGAAGTCATCGACTGTGAGGCCGTTTTGCTCCAGGAAGTCCATCGTTTCCGTTGCGCTGTGGAGCCCTTGAACGGCCCTGAAGGTGTCGCTGAACTGCTGGATCTCGTCAGCGGACGCCTCGGCCCCGAGCTGATGGGCCTTCTTTGCGGCTTCTTTGCGCCTGACGAGGTCGCAGCACACCGCCTCCAACTGCCCCGTTAGAGCCAGGGACTTCACGACCTCCTCGGGGGTGATACTACCGTTGGCATAAACGAGCTGCACGGGATTGTCTCCCTTCGGCTAACGCTCTTTGAGTTTCTTGAACAGAAGCGACATGAGGGTTCGCTTCTCGGTGACGATCTCCGCCATGGCGGTCATGCCCGCCTTGATAGGGTAGGACTTGTCGTTGAACTCGAAGTGACGCTGGTCCAGCGTGCCGCGGACGTGGTAGACGAAGCCGGCCTCGCCGCTCTTCACCGCGGAGGGTGCGATGGCAATGACCTGGCCGGAGATTGTGCCATGGTCGGCGTACGGGAAGGCGTCGAACTTGTAGTTGATTCTCATCCGTTCTTCAAGCAGCCCCACATCCTTGTTGGACACGGTGATGTCCATGTACAGCGGCGTGCCGGCCGGCACGATCGTGCACAGGAGGTCGGCGACGCGCACGTAGTCGCCCACGTTCCGGCACTTCAGTTCGGAAATCGTCCCCGCCTTCTCTGAGCGGATCACGCTGGGGGACTCGTCCGCGGGCGGCATTGCGGCGTCCCCTTGTCGCATGGCAAGCATCTTCTCTGCGACCACCAATTCGCCGCGCAGCGTCTTCAGAGTGGTCTGCTTGTCGATTTCCAGGCTTCTGACTTCCTGCACGAGGATGGCCATTTCTGTACCGAAGCTCGACAGTTCCTTCGCCTTCTCCTCCGCGTGGATGGTCTGCTGCTTAAGGTTGGACACCTGCTGGGCCATGAGCTTCTTCACCTCCGTTCTGGCTCGCTCGAGCTTGCTGCTGGCGGCGGCAAGCTCGGACTCGGGGGTGGCGCCTTGGGCGCGGAGTTCGCGCAGCCGCGCCTCAGCACGGGACTGGACCTCGACCTCTCTCCGCCAGTACTTCTCCTCCTCCTTGATGGAGTTGAGAATCGTCTGCGCCTGCCCGAGCTTGAGGCCGATCACTTTCAACGCGCTTCGATGCTTTTCTTCGCGCAGCTTCAGCTTCTTCTTGGCGATGGCCAGGCGTACGTCGAAGCGCTCTTCCTCGAGCGGAATTCTCTGCCTCAGATCCTCGACCTTCGCTTGATAATTGACCGTCTCTTTGGAGCGGATGATGAACAGCGGGGCCCTGGCTTCGATGGCCTGGCCTTCAGCCACAAGCACTCCCCCAATATAGCCGTCTCGGTCGGAAAGCACCCGGATCTTGTGGGACTTGGGCCTGGCAACCGCTTGGCACTTGACGGTGATGTCGACCTTGGCGAGGCACGCGTAGGTGACAGCGGTAATGACGAGCAGCGTCATGACGTAGACCAAGCCGCGGGCGAACAGCGGCGGCATGCGGCGCAGGTGCTCCTCAACCAAGTAGTTCTCAGAGGGAGAGTCTACCGGCGGGGCGGCCTCGATGGCCTGGCCATGAGCTTGCCTGCCAGTCGCGCCGTTAGAGGACATAGGGGGGCTGTGGTCGGTGGTCAGTGGTCTCTCACAAATCAAGCTGCTGATGGCTGAGGTAGTGATACAGGCCGCGCTTGTCCATCAATTCTTCGTGGGCGCCCTGTTCGACGATTTCGCCATTGTCCAGTACGACGATCCGGTCGGCGTTCCTGACCGTGCTAAGTCGATGCGCGATGATGATCGCCGTTCGGTCTGAGAGGATGGCGTTCATGTTCCTCTGGACCACCTGCTCGGATTCCGTGTCGAGCGAGCTGGTGGCTTCGTCGAAGACGAGGATCTTGGGGGCGGCGTAGAGGACGCGGGCAATCGCGACGCGCTGTCTCTGCCCGCCAGAAAGTTGGAGGCCGCCCTCGCCGACTTTCGTGTCGTAGCCGAGCGCCAGGCTCGCGATGAAATCGTCGGCATTGGCCAAACGCGCGGCCTCAATGACCTTCTCCATCGATTCTTCGGGGTCGCCGAGCGCAATGTTCTCGCGGATGGTGCCGTTGAAGACGAAGCTCTCTTGGAGCACTAACCCCACGAACCGCCGCAGGTTGGCCAGGTTGATATTCGAGATGTCGTACCCGTCGATCGTGATCCGGCCTTCGGTCACGTCGTAGAACTTGGCGATCAGTTTTGCGAGCGTGGTCTTGCCGGAGCCGCTACGGCCGACGATCGCCACGGTCTGCCCCGGCGCGATCTTGAGGTTGATGTTCGACAGGATATAAGGGTCGTCGTGGCCGCCATAGCGGAAAAACACGTCCTCGAACACAATCTCGCCCCGGGGCTCGCGGATGACCAGGCCGGCCGGCTCGTCGATGGACTCGGGGAATTCAGGCTCCGCTGTGAACACGTCGTTCAGCCGGTCCACCGAGACGAGCGTCTGCTGGAGGTCGTCCCAGGCGTTGATGATGCGGTTGATCGGGGTGATGACGCTGCCCATGAGCGACATGAACGCCATCAACTGGCCCACCGAAAGCCCCCCCGCCATCACCTGGCGTGCGCCGTACCACAGCACGGTGGCCGAACTCAGCGCCCCCACGCAGTCGCCAAGGGAGCTGAAGTACGCGGTTGCGGTGTACAGCCGGAAGTCGATGTTGAGCGCCCGAATAAACTTGTCTTCCCACTTCCATCGCGTCTGGTGCTCGATGTTCATGGCCTTAATCGTATCGATCGCGTTGACGGACTCGATCAGATGCGATTCGGCCTCGGTGTTGGCCGCAAAGGAATCGACATTCAGCCTCTTGAGGATCGGCGTGAACGCGAGGGTCATCACCACAAAGACAGGGATGAACAGCAGCGTAAGCAACGCCAGTTGCGTGTTGTAGTAGAACATCAGCGACACGTACACCGTGATGAGCGCCGTGTCGAGCATGAGCGTGAGCGCGGTGTTCGCGAAGAAGCTGCGGATCTTCATGTTCTCGCCGAACCGCGCCATGAAGTCCCCGATCTTGCGCACCTTGAAGTACCCCAGCGGCAGCGCGAGCAGGTGCTTGTAGAAGGCCACCAGCATCCGCAGGTCGACCTTCATGCTCGTGTGCACGATGAGATACTGCCGGAGAATCCCCACGAGAAACCGAAAAATGATGACGAGGAGCACCCCGCCAAACATCACATTGAGCATGGACACGTCCTGGTGCGCGAGCACCTTGTCCACCACGTTCTGCGTGAAGATCGGCGTGGCCAGGCCGAAGAGGCTGAGAAGCAGGGACGCGATGAAGACTTCGAGCAGGAGCGTCTTGCAGGGTGTGACAAACTGCGCGAAGCTCTTGAGCGACGATCGGTCTCCCTTCTGGTGGTCGAACTCTGGCGTCGGCTCGAGGATCAGCGTGATGCCGTTCCAGTTGTTCGTGAAGTCCTCCTTCTTGTACCGCCGGAGGCCCTTCCCCGGATCGGCGACCCACACGTGCCGCGCAGTCACGCGATAGACCACCACGTAGTGGTACCCCTGCCAATGGACAATACAGGGGAGATGCGCGGCTTGGAGCGTGTCGTAATCGAGTCGCATGCCGCGAGTCGAGTAGCCCAACTGCTCGGCCGCGGACGCGAGATTGGCCAGCGACGAGCCGCTCAAGTCCACGTGGGCCATCTCCCGCAGCCGGTTCGACGAGAAGGTCTTGCCGTAGTACTTCGAGATCATCATGAGGCACGTGGTCCCGCACGTCATCTCGTCGTACTGCTGGATGAAGGGGAAGCGCACGCGCTGATGGTAGAACGCGGCGAGCTTCTTCTTGGCCCGTCTCCCGTCCGGCGGAGTCGCGGCCACGTCCTCGGCCGTGGCCGCCTCCTTGACCTCCATGGGCTTCTCGGCCGCGAGTTCCTGCTTGATGAACTCCTCGTAAGGGATCGGCGGCTTCAGGGACTTGTAGGACTGGATGCGGTCCTCGATCACCCGTCGCAGCTTGGGCGTCTTCTCGACGGCCAGCTCGAAGGCCTCCCTGGACAGCGAGAAGACGTGGCAGTCGGTGAGGCACACGATGTCCGCGTGCCGCGGGGTCTGCTCGATGAGCGCCTTCTCCCCGAAGAAATCGCCTTCTCGGAGGAAGTTGATGATCTCCGTGCCGTGCTCCTCCCAGCGTACGACTTTGAGCTTGCCGCTCTCGATCAGGTAGAACTTGTCCCCCTCGGTGCCCTGCCGAAAGACGACGTCCCCTTCCTTGTAGAATTCCGCACTGAAGTTGTTGACCAACTCCTGGAGATCCTTCGCCGGGACCGCAGAGAAGTCCGTGCATGACTTCAGAAACCGGTGGATCGACGTAAAGCGGATGAATTTGTCGAACAGCTCCCGTTGCTCAGGCGTCGCCAGCAAGTATGTGTCGAACGCGTCTCGATCAATCGCCAGCAGCACGCTATCCGCTGCGGCCCGCGCCGAGGCGTTCCGCGGCTTGCCGGTGATCAGTGACGTCTCGCCGAAGTAGCCGCCCTTGGCCACGACCCCAAGATTCACCTCCCTGCCCGACTCATCGGCCAGAACGATCCGGACCCGGCCGTTGTACACCACGTAGAACTTCTGCCCCTCCTCGCCCTGCCCGAAGATCACCTGGCCCGCGCCCACCGACTCCATCTCCGCACTCTCGAGCAGGCCCAGAAGCTCCTCGTCACCGTACACCGAGAACAGCGGAATCTCGCGCAAGAATCCGAGTAAGCTTTGTG
This sequence comes from Planctomycetota bacterium, assembly GCA_024278415.1. The sequence continues at coordinate 11,316 of JAJRTI010000501.1, forward strand.
CGTTCATCTAGCCTATGGGCCAAAAGCATCGGTGGCGCCGCGAAACTCGTGCTGGCAAGCGAGAACGGGACAGAGATTGGCTGACAGGTGGATGTGGAGCGAGAGTATGGCTGGATGTAGAGCGAGAGTATGGCACGAACGTGGGAGTGGAGTCAAGATGTCGATATGTTCCTCTTGCTCACAGTCCTGCTCATCGTCGTACGCCCCTTCCTCCAGCATTCCGTCGAGCGCTGCCTCCGGGGGATTCCAGGACGGAATCCCTGAGCCTTCCCGGCCGTACTGGATGCGCTACCAGGCCGATCGTGCCCTTCGTTGCGTTCCATCAATTCGTTGCTGCTTCTTGCGCTCGTTGTGTGTGAGTGACTTGTGGCAACGAATGAATAAAACGCAACCAATTGCGATCTTTGAGGGTCTCGTCCGCCAATTCTCTGCCCAACGAACGCGCAGCGCACCAGTACGGCTGAAAAGTGTCGAAGTCCGATAGAATCCAGAGGCGGCGTGGCTGTTTAGTGCCTTAGCCATCCGGAACTGGTATGGAAAACAAGATGTTGCGTGGTGTGCGCGCACTCTTGGCAGGGTATTCCGTATTGCGTATTCCGTATCTCGAATCGCGATCCGAATACGCAATACGCAATACGGAACAGCG
>JAJRTI010000502.1 GCA_024278415.1 Planctomycetota bacterium
GAAGCAGACTGGCAACGGAATTGGACGGCAACGGAATGCGACCATCCCAGTCATAACGGCATGTTTTTGCAACAACTTGCGCGGACGGCGTACACCAACTTCTTGTTTTTTGTCGCGGTTACTGATGCCTAAGGCACTAATGTGTGCCTCCGCATCCGTGGGTACGCCCTGCCATCCGCGCGCCCGTTGGGTTGCGGCTAACGGCCGCGCTAGACGCCCCCGGCTCAAGTAACGTCTTCCGCCAGCCTCTCGAGCAGGAAGATGACGGGCCTGAACCCGTCCGTGCAGCAGGTCAGGTACTTGTCGGGCTCTTTCATCCAGGGGTAATTGCCGCCCCACTTGAGCGTGGTCACGTGGCGGTAGATGTCCGCCCAAGCGCCCGAGCAGAAGCCCTCGGGCTGGCCTTTCGTGATGATGAACTCCTGTCCTTCGACGAACGCGGGGCACGTCGGCGTGAGTTCCGGCGCAGAGCAGCCCAAGTCGGCGTCGCCATGGATCTCATCTCTGTTCAGCGTCCTGAGGACCGTGATCTTCACCTTCTTCGCGTTTCTCAATGCACTGCTCCTTGGTCTCGGCAAAGCCCACGCCTGCCGCGCGGCCGTACAAGTGACTTTCCTGCATGCGCAAGCCGCAGGACCGCTTGCCGCGGTGCGAGGCACTCCACTTCAAACCCACCGCCCGGGGCCAAGTGGCCGCCCTCCGTGGGGCAGCAGACGAGCGCGGGTGGGTCACGTGCAACGCACGCCTTGAACCGTCGCCGCGCACCATGATATCATCTTTCGCTTTGGACGCCCCCACTGCTACTGCGCTGGCGGCCGGCCGAAGCGCCGCCCACAGGAGGCCCTTGTTGAACGAGATTGTTGAGAAGAGGCAGCTTTCCGAGTCCGTGTTCCTCATCCGCCTGTCCGCGCCTGAGATCGCTCGCATCCGCAAGCCCGGGCAGTTCGTGATCTTTCGCATCGACGAAGAAGGCGAGCGTGTGCCGCTGACCATCGCGGGGGCCGACGGGGACGCCGGCACGATCACCATCGTGTTTCAGACCGTGGGCGAGTCCACGCAAAAGCTTGCGCAGCTCGATGTCGGCGACTTTGTATCCGACGTGGCCGGCCCGCTCGGCAAGCCTACGCACATCGACAACTTTGGACGCGTGCTGTGCATCGGCGGCGGGTTGGGCATCGCGCTCATCATGCCCATCACGAAGGCGCTCAAGGAGGCGGGCAACCGCGTCACATCGATCATCAGCGCGCGCAACGCGGGTCTCCTCCTCATGGAACAGGAGATGGCCGCGTGCAGCGACCGGCTCGAAGTCGCCACGGACGACGGGTCCAAGGGGTTCCAGGGATACCCGACGCAGCTTCTGGAGCAGATGATTGCGGACGGCGAGAAGTTCGACATCTGCTTCGCGGTGGGCCCCGTGCCGGCCATGGCCGCGGTGTGCCGCACGACCGAGCCGCATGGCATTAAGACCATCGTCAGCCTCAACCCGATCATGGTCGATGGCACCGGCATGTGCGGCGGGTGCCGCGTCACTGTCGGAGGCGAGACCAAGTTCGTCTGTGTCGACGGCCCGGAATTCGACGGCCACCAAGTGGACTTCGACGAACTGCGGAAGCGGCTCGCGATCTACGCGCCCGGCGAAGGCCACCGGGACGATCTCGAATTCGTTCACCCCGGCGGCGCGTGCGAGACCGCCGTCCTCAAGGCCGAAGAGGAAGGCAAGCGCCCTCCGCGGCAGCCCATGCCGGAACAAGACCCACAAACACGCATTCGCAATTTCGACGAGGTGCCCTTCGGTTTCACTCCTGAATTGGCCCAGGCAGAGGCGTCGCGCTGCCTTCAGTGCAAGAAGCCCAAGTGCGTCGAGGGGTGCCCCGTCAACGTACAGATCCCCGAGTTCATCAAGCTCATCGCGGACGGCGAGTTCGTCGCCGCGGCGCGGAAGATCAAGGAGACCAATGGCCTCCCCGCGGTGTGCGGCCGCGTGTGCCCGCAGGAGGAGCAGTGCGAACAAGTCTGCGTGCTCGGCCGCAAGGGCGACCCGGTCGCCATTGGCAACCTCGAACGCTTTGCCGCGGATTGCGAGCGCGACGGCGGCCACGTCGAAGTGCCCTCACGCCCGGCAGCGACAGGCAAGACGGTCGCGGTCGTCGGGGCCGGCCCGTCAGGCCTCACTGCCGCGGCTGACCTCGCCATGCTTGGGCACCAGGTGACGATCTTCGAGGCCTTGCACAAGCCCGGCGGAGTGCTCGCCTACGGCATCCCTGAGTTCCGCCTGCCCAAGGCGATCGTGAATGCGGAGGTGGACTACCTCAAGCAACTCGGCGTCGACGTGAAATACAACACGGTCATTGGGAAGATGGGCACGGTCGACGACTTGCTGACAGATGGATACGACGCGGTGTTCCTCGGCACCGGCGCGGGGCTGCCCATGTTCCTCGGCATCCCAGGCGAGAACCTCAACGGCGTCCTGTCCGCCAACGAGTACCTCACGCGCACGAACCTCATGCGCGCGTTCGATCCCAAGTATGCGACGCCGGTGCCCAAGCGCGACCGCGTCGCGGTGATCGGCGGCGGCAACGTCGCGATGGACTCTGCCCGCACCGCGCTGCGCCTTGGAGCGAAGCACGTGTACATCGTCTACCGGCGCAGCCGCGCCGAGATGCCGGCCCGGAAGGCCGAGATCCACCACGGCGAGGAGGAAGGCCTCGACTTCAAGCTCCTCACCAACCCTATCCGCATCCTCGGCAACGAAGACGGCTGGGTCACGGGCATGGAGTGCCTGCGCATGGAGTTGGGCGAGCCGGACGATTCAGGCCGGCGCCGGCCTCTGCCTATCGAAGGCTCCAACTTCCTCCTGGACGTGGACCTCGTGGTCGTGGCTATTGGCAATGGCCCCCACCCGCTCGTGCCGCAAACTACGCCCGACATGGACGTGACCCGCCGCGGGAACATCGTCGCCGAGGAAGACACTGGCGCCACGACCAAGCCGCGCGTGTTCGCCGGCGGCGACATTGTCACCGGCGCGGCGACCGTCATCTCCGCGATGGGCGCCGGCAAGCGCGCGGCCGCGGCCATCCATGACATGCTAACCCCATCGTGAGGCAAACCATGAAAGCAGGCGTCGCGACCGCCAACATCACGCCTCCCGTCGGTGTCGACATGACCGGCTTCGGCGGCCGGCCCAGCCCATGCGTGGGCGTCCACGACGACCTCTACGCACGTGCGCTTGTGCTCGACAATGGCGACGCGCGCATCGGCATCGTCACTACGGACTTGCTCAGTTTAGCCCGGCCGATTGTCGAGCGCGTCCGCGAGGCCGCGTCGGAATCCCTGGGCATCGCGCCGCACGCGCTCATGCTCAACTCGTCGCACACGCATTCCGGCCCGGCCACGATCTACCTGCGCGGGTTGGGCGACCTGGATGAAGCGTACTGCGACTGCCTCTCGCGCAAGATCGTCGGCGCGCTGCGCATGGCCGTGGATGACCTTGAAGACGCGCCGCTTCGCTTTGGCGTCGCCCCCGTACAAGTGGGCGACAACCGCCGCGAGCGCATGCCCGACGGCAGTACCAAGCTCGGCGTGAACATCACCGGCGCGGTGTGCGAAGACGTGCAAGTGCTGCGCGTAGATTTGCCCGATGGCGGTGCGAAAGCGCTGCTGTTCGCGCACGCGGCGCACCCCGTGGTCTTGCGAGGCGCGAACGTGCTCATCTCCCGAGACTACGTCGGGTACGCGGTCGACGGCGTTGAGGCGCTCATGGGACCGGCTGTGACCGCGCTCTTTGCGCAAGGCTGCTGCGGCAACATCAACGCGGGCGGCCGCGACACGTTCGAGGTGGCGGCGGGGCTTGGCCGGCTGCTGGCTGGCGCGACGGCAGTGGCCGCGGAGCGTGCACAGCCCATGGCTGGCGACGCGCTGGCAGGCGCTTCGACGCAACTCCAGCTCCCCTACCTCTCCCCGCCCAGCCAAGCGGAAGCGCAGGCGCAACTCGATCAGGCGCGCGCGGCACTCGCGGCGCTGAATGGCAAAGACGTGAACCGCGGGCAGCGGATGGTCGCCGAGGGCCTCGTGGCCTGGGCGGAAGACATGCTCGCGGTTGTCGAAGGCCGGCTCGATGACCCCTCTGCCCGGTTCGAAGTGCAGGCGCTCCGCATCGGCGACGCGGCCGTTGTGTCGCTGGAGGGCGAAGTCTTCGTCGAGTATGCGACAAACATCCGCGCGGCCTCGCCCTTCGAACACACCATGGTGCTGGCTTACACCAACGGCTGCATCGGCTACGTGCCGACTGCCGCGGCGTACCCGGATGGCGGGTACGAGGTCAACACCGCGTACCGCTACTATGGCATACAGATGATCGCGCCTGAAAGCGAGCGCGTGATCTTGGACGAAGCCCAGAGACTGCTGGCGGTCGTGCAGGACTGAGGGGCCGCGTGTTCCTCCCCAGCGGGGGCTACGGCGCGGCCCGGGTCTTGGCGGCCGTTTCCCGCGCCACCCAGGCTTTCAGCAAGGCCTCGCTCTGCGCGGGATCGTCGCTGAGTTCTTCTCCCAACGCCAGCCGGACCTCTTGCGTCGCGTGGGATAGGGCCACGGCCGCGGCCACAGACACGTTGAGGCTCCGCGAGAATCCGGCCATGGGGATCACAAAACTGCCGTCGCAGTAGCCCCGCGTCTCGCTATCGACGCCGTGGGTCTCGTTGCCGAACACGAGCGCCACCTTCCCGGCAAGGTCCAGGTCGTAGATCGGCACGGCATTCGGGGTGGGATCCGCCGAGAGGATGCGCACGCCTGCTCGCTTGAGCCCTTCGAGCATCGCCGCTGGGTCATCGACCCCATGGATCGTGAGCCATCGCTCGCACCCATGCGACACGCCCTTGGCTACGGAGAACTGCCGGTCGCGTTCAATCACGTAGACATTCTGTACGCCAAACGCATCACACGACCGCAGCACCGCGCTTGCGTTGTGCGGATCTTGGAGATTGTCCAAGACCACTGCGAGGTGGTGGAGCCGCCGCTCGGCCACGTGGCGCAGCCGCGCGAGCCGCCGGGGCAGGATCAGGCCGCTTGCCGCGGGGTCCCCAGTCATTGGGCTTGATCGCTCACACTCAGCCGATCGAGCCGCCTTTTGATATCGGCAGCCCGCTCGAAGTCCTCGTCCTCCACGGCCTCTTGAAGGTCTACCTCTAGGCTCTCGATGATTTCCTCTTTCGCGAAGGGCAGGTTGTACTGCTGGCGAATGCGCTCCTTGAGGTCCTTCAAGACCTGAAGCTCTTGGCTCTCATCGATCAAGTCGTCCCGGCTGTATTCATGGTAAAACTGCTTGATTGCGGAGATGCCATGATCGATCTCTCCCATCGCGGCGGGCGGGGCCCCGGACTCCAGCCCAACCATGGCTGCGGCCCGTGCGCGGTCCATGAGCAGGAAGGGCCGGTACTGTTCGTGCGACATCACGATCTCAGGGTCGGCCACAAAACGTTTGACGAAACTCATGAGCTTCAGGCTGTGTTCCGCGTCCTCCCACGCGCCGGAGTAATCGGTCAACTGAAATCGCATCACCCGGCGATGGTAATAGTCCATGATCTCTTCGCGCACCGCCGCGGTCACGGCCTCCGCTAGCTCAAAGTCCGACTCACTGCCGCCGGCCGCCTCGTGCTCGCGCAGCAAGTGCTCGCAGTATTCGAGCATGGACGGGAACCCATGCGGCTCCTTGCCATCGGGCCGCCCTTCGGTCTCCCACTGGATCACCCCACACTTCACGCGAATCTGGATTTTCCGCCGGCCGTCGCTCCCAATGACGACACGTATGTTCTTGCTCTGATGATCAGGCGAGAATTCCCAGTCGCCCAAGATATCGCTCAAGTCGTTACTCATGCCAAATCCCATACAGCCACGAGCCAGTGCCAATCCAGACATCTGGAAGCACAGGATATCAGGAATGGCGCAATTTGTCCAACCCTCGCCATGGCTCGCGAATCAGGACATCACGGCCCTGCCGCAAGTCTGCGCAGCCGCCCCAGGTTTCTCCGGTCGCATCGCCCATCGTCCTTTGGGCCCTTCGGTGTTTCCAAGATCTTGGCCACTCGCGCAAGCCGCGAGTCCTGCATCACGAGCTGGAAGGCCTGCCGGCCGAGCTTGCCCCTGCCAATGTGCTCGTGCCGATCCAAGTTGGAGCCCAAGCTTCCCTTGCAGTCGTTCAGGTGGACCACCTTCAGCCGGCCCCGGCCGATGGCCGCGTCGAACTCGGCCCACGTCTCCTCATACGCCTTCGGCGTTCGCATGTCATAGCCGGCAGCGAAGACATGGCACGTGTCGAAGCACACGCCTACGCGCCTGCGCTGTTCGATGCGCTCAATGATGCCCGCAAGATGCTCGAATCGGCAACCCACGCTATCGCCTTGGCCGGCAGTGGTCTCGAGGATCAGCTTTGCCTTGGCATTGGTCGGCAGATCGAAAGCCGCGTTGATCGCGTCCGCCGCGCGCTTGATCCCGTCCTCAACGCCTCCGCGTTTGTGCGAGCCTGGGTGCACTACAACGCCTGAGAGCCCAAGCAACTCACAATGCGCGAGTTCCTCGCCAATGGCCTGGCCAGAGCGGCGGCGAAGGGCTCGGTCCCGCGACGCGAGATTGATGAGGTAGTTGGCATGGGACACGACCGACCAGATGCCGGTGCGGCGCTGCTCCCGTTTGAACGCGCGCACATCGGCCTCCGCCAGTGGATTGCCGCGCCACTGGCGAGGATTCCTGGTGAAGATCTGCATGCACGCGCAGCCAACGGCCTCGGCCCGAGCGAACGCGGCCGCGGCGCCGCCGGCCACTGACATGTGTGCGCCGATCAGCAGCCTGCCGCGGCTCGTCGGGTTCCTCGATTTGCTCACCGCTGATCCATACCCGTGAACTCGTTCTCCATTGCGTCCGCGCGCTCCGCCACGGTCTGCACGGTCTTGCGCAGCCCGCCGGGGCTCAGGTCCTGTTCAAGCAGGGTGTTGAAGACGATGAACGTCGGCTCGCCGTCCACCTCGCGGATCGCGATGGCGCCGTAGGGGATGGACATGTTCTTGCGCAGCGCCCACTCGTATCGGTCGGGGGTCGCGGGCCCGCATTCGGAATACACGATCACGATGGCCGCGCCCTCTTCGTCCGTTTTGCCGCACGCGACCTTGACGACTTGATGGCGGCCCTTGGCAAACTTCAGGTCAAGTATCCATCCGTGTCGAGTCTGCTTCACATCCACATCCAATGGCTCCATGGCCTTCTCGACCAGTTCATTGACATCGAAGCCCTTTCGGGGGATCCCTTTCAGTTGGCTCAGGTGTTGGCGCCAGGCCTGTGCGTCGTCACCGAAGTCTTCGCCCGTGACGCTCCGCAGAGCCTCCGCCGCGGCCGCTCCGGCCGGGCCGGGCCCGAGCGCGTCCACCAGCGCCTCCAGTGCGGCGGGCGTGCCGATCGTCGTCAGGCATTTGGCGGCTCCCCAGCGTGCGCCTTCCCGCACGCTGGCCAACGCCTCCCTGAGTGCGGGCACGGCATCGTCACCGCAGTCCACGAGTTCGTACATGGCCTCCTGCCTGCGGCGGAAGTCGCCCAAGGCTCTGGCCAGGGCACTAGGTCTGTCGTCTGTCATGGTGGGGCCTTCCCTTCAGGCTTGGGTTCGGACACGTCGACTTCCACGGTCGGTGCGTCTTGGTCGAGCCGCACGTCTGGCGGCAGCGTGCACACCAGCGGCTGCTTGTATGGAGCCACAGCCGGCCGGAGCGCGGAAACGTTCACGTAGACTTCGAGGTCGGCCGGCGTCAGCTTGTCGAGCACGTGCTGCGCGCCGCTCACACTTAGGCTGACTCGCTCCGGCTTGAGCTTCACCGTGTACGGGTAGCCCAGCGGTGCGAGGACCTTGATCGGCACATTCTCTACGACTCTTCTACCCTGCACTCGGCCCACCGTCAAGTAAATACGCACAGTCTCGGTGCATCGCACGGGCACGGCCTCGCCGTTGGCGTTGATCAGCTCCTGCTTCACCGCCACGGACCAGGGAAAGGTGCGATTGGCCTCCTCGGTGATGCCGCTCACGTCAATAGGCTCCGTGGCGATGCTCTCCTTGGAGTCGAGAAGGGTCTTGGGGCCCCAGACGGCCACCCGGCGGGGTTGCACGTACGCGTGGCCCACGATCTGGAATCC
>JAJRTI010000503.1 GCA_024278415.1 Planctomycetota bacterium
CAAGATGACGCCGTCGTATCCCGCGCGCACGGCCAGGCGCGTGTGCAGCTCCACCAGGGCCTTGCGCGCATCCGGGTACGCCAACTCGATGGCGCCGCCTTGGCGTCGATAGCCGTACTTGTCCACCGACGCCCATTCGGGATGCTCCAAGCGCAGCGTCGACTCCCAAAACCAGGGGAAGTCGTTGAACCCCGGCGTGTCCGCGGTGCATCCCCAATCGCCGAGCGTGCCGACTCCCCAAAACTCCAGGCCGCGGTCGTGCGCGATCCGGGCCGCCATCGGCTCGATGTCCACGTCGCGGATGAGATGCTCGAACCACTTCACCGCGGTCGCGTAGCGGAAGTTCTCCTCGCGCAGGTGGAGCGTTTCGATGGTCGTGGCCTCCTGGAGCCCGCGCCAGTACACCCGCCGGAGCCCCAGCGCGTTCTTGAACATGTCGAACGCGGCTTCGATGCTTGCGCGCGAATCCACGGCCAACGACGCGCCCAGGAAATGGCTGTCGCCCGTGCTGATGTAGCAGTCCATAGTCGGCTCGGCCTCCGCAGGCACGGTTTGTGCGCAGGCGATCCCGCACAGGGTCAAAAGCAACAGGCAGTAGGCGAGCATCGTCTTCAAGCGTAGCTCCTTGACGCCTTGAGCGTGCAGGAATGGAGAAGGAGCGGATCCCGAAGCCTCGGGATCGCATTCCGATGCTGAGGCATCCGTGCGGCAGTGACAGACGGCGAAGGCCGTCCGCTCCGGGCCTCGCGGCATGCGTCTCCAGTCTGAGACAACGCATCAAGTTCTGGGGGGCTATGCGTCCCCTCGATATGTCGGCGCGCGTCTGGGCGCGTGCGCATGGTAGCGCCGCGCCAGGTCCGGATCAAGGAGCTGCCTTCACGACTTTCCCCAGAAATGGCGCCATGGTTGTTGATGAAAGAGATGGCTGGCCGACTTGCTGCAATGAGGCGGTGAAATGGGTTCATCCTTTAACATGTGCTGCGTCCGGCAACGCCGACACGGCTGTAGTGCGCACGTTAGTGCGCCTTTTGGCGACCACGCGCCCCGGCAGAGGCGCACTGACGTGCGCACTACAGGCGGCGCGAGGGAAAACTCATGCCGGCCTTGGCCGAAGTCGGCTACTGTGGACTCGCGCAATTGCGTCAGGCGTCCGAAAGAATTCCTCATCTAATGCATCGACGCTCCCGCGCGGCCGTAAGTGATCGAGCATAGGTATCGTCTGCGCGTCGCAGCGTCGGCCCGTGCTCTGCGCGAGATCGAGCTTCCCCCCTGGTGTGCGCATGCCCCGGCCCTCGTGGTCAAGCTGACAGCCGCAGCGCGGCGGGTTCAATGCCTTGGCCCGGCCAGGAAGAAGCTTGACAAAGCCAATCTTTTCTTGAAAATGGATATAGCATATCCATTTCGAGAGCAAAAATGGCGATAGTAGAACGATTCTTCGATCCGCCTGAGCAGAGCTTCTTTCTTTTCGGCCCAAGAGGCTCGGGCAAGTCGACGTGGACTCGACTTCGTTATCCAAACGCGCTGTGTGTGGACTTGCTTGATCCGGAGACGTTCAGGGCATACAGCGCGCGGCCCGAGCGACTGAGAGAACTGGTCGACGCTCACGCGGACGCCCGAGTCGTGGTGGTCGACGAAGTGCAGCGGGCGACGGACCTGCTCCGCGTGGTGCACGCGCTCATCGAAGAAAAACGCGGACTTCAATTCGTGCTCACCGGCTCGAGCGCGCGCAAGATCAAACGCACGGGCGTGGACCTCCTCGCGGGCCGGGTGCTATTGCGCACGCTGCATCCCTTCATGGCCGCGGAGCTGGGCGAGCGGTTTCGGCTCGGCGACGCGCTCGCAACAGGTCTCGTGCCGCTGGTCGTGGACGCAGACGATCCGGCCGATGTGCTGCGAAGCTACATCGCGCTGTACGTGCGCGAGGAAGTCCAGATGGAGGGACTGGTGAGGAACATCGGCGGGTTCGCCCGGTTTTTGGAGGTGGTGAGTTTTTCCCATGCCGGCATGCTCAACATCAGCAACATCGCCAGGGAGTGCCAAGTGGGCCGGAAAGCGGTCGAGGGCTATGTCCAGATTCTGGAGGACTTGCTCATCGCGTTCCGCGTGCCGGTCTTCACAAAGCGGGCGAAACGAGCGACCGCGGCCCATCCGAAGTTCTTCCTGTTTGACGCCGGCGTGTACTCCTTCTTGCGGCCGTCAGGCCCGCTCGATCAGCCCGAAGAGATCCACGGCGCGGGGTTGGAAGGGCTCGTGGCCCAGCATCTGAGGGCGTGGGCCGCGTATCGGGGCGAGGGCGACGCGCTCTGTTTTTGGCGCACGAAATCGGGGGTAGAAGTCGACTTCGTCGTGTACGGCCCGACTGGGTTCTGGGCGATCGAGGTCAAGAACACGGCCCGCGTGGATCGCCGAGCCTTGCGTCCGCTCGCCGCGTTTCGAGAGGATTACCCCGAATGCAGGCCGCTATTCGTGTATCGCGGATCGGAGCGCTTGCGAATAGCCGACATCCTCTGCGTGCCGTGCGAGGAGTTCCTGCGGCAGTTGCATCCGTCCCAAGGGCTGGATGCGGGGTTGTAACGCGCCATCGTGGGACGTTTCATAGGATACGGGCGACTCACCGGCGCGACGCACATGGCGAGCTTGCACCGGGAGAGGGCTGGGGTTAGACTCGCCGAGGCGCAAGAGGATACCTTGGACTTCGAGTGGACGCCGCCAAAGACCGACTAGTCTCGCGTCATGCTTGCGTTGTCGCACCGCTCGCGGCACAGCGGAGATGCCTCCTCTGGCGCGTGTGGCAGTGGGTGCAGGGGGGATTGCCGCCGGACTGCGTCGCGCTTGTAGTAGGCCCGTGAGGGCCTTCCGCTCGGGTGACGATTCGCCATCGGAGCAGAGGGCGCCCTTACGGTCGCCACTACGAGCGGGTCGCTCCCGCGGCCGCACAGCGATGGCGTCGTGGGCGACACTTCAGTCGTCGCACGTGTCTGTCACGCGTTCGTCGTCCGTCAATCCCCAACGGGGACGACAGATTCTAGCCCACGGTGAAGCGAAGTGGAACCGTGGGTAAGGAAGCGAATCAAAGCTTCTGAAGAGCCCTCGAAGAGGGCGACGGAACGCGAGGGGCTTGCGACGTGCGTTCCGTCGCCCCCTTCGGGGGCTTAGAGGTTTCGAGTGTTTCTCGTTCTCCCACGGTTTCGGCGTCGTCCTCGCCGCACCTTCACCGTGGGCTCAATTCCGTCGCGCCCTTTGGGCGCTTTTTTCTGCTCCAGGTTGGACAAGGCTGAGCGCATTACAGGGAATCCTCCCGAAGGTTTAGTGCCTTAGGCATCAGTAACCGCGACAAAAAACAAGAAGTTGGTGTACGCCGTCCGCGCAAGTTGTTGCAAAAACATGCCGTTATGGCTGGGATGGTCGCATTCCGTTGCCAGTCTGCTTCAGTTCCCTGCTACAGCAACGGAGTTGAACGGCAAGGGAAACACAGATGTCCACTGATACCCACAGATCACACAGATGGGGCAAACGGCCGTCTCCTCTGATCTGCGCAATC
>JAJRTI010000504.1 GCA_024278415.1 Planctomycetota bacterium
GAAGCAGACTGGCAACGGAATTGGACGGCAACGGAATGCGACCATCCCAGTCATAACGGCATGTTTTTGCAACAACTTGCGCGGACGGCGTACACCAACTTCTTGTTTTTTGTCGCGGTTACTGATGCCTAAGGCACTAATCACAGGCGGGACCTTGAGTCGTTGAGGCGCATGACGCCCGAAGATCGGCTGCGGAAAGTGTTCGATTTGAACGCGTTTGCCGAATGGCTCTTCGAAGACGGACTGCGGGAGCGCTTCCCCGAAGTGTCCGAGGATGAACTGCGGCGTCTGATGAGAGAGCGGATAGCGAAGTGTTACAATCGGAACTACTGATCAAGAATGTCCCAACCCAACTTCATCTTCATCCTTATTGACGACCTCGGCTGGGCGGACCTGAGCTGCTACGGCAGCGAGTTCTACGAGACGCCCAACCTCGACCGGCTGGCCACGGAGGGCATGCGTTTCACCGACGCGTACGCGGCGTGCCCGGTGTGCTCGCCCACGCGGGCGAGCATTCTCACGGGCAAGTACCCCGCGACTGTTGGCATCACGAACTTCATCGGCGGCGATGCGCAGGGCAAGCTGCTGTGCGCTCCCTATCTTCAGGAGTTGCCGCTTGAGGAGAAGACCGTCGCGAGCACGCTGCGCGATGCGGGGTATCGCACGTACCACGTGGGCAAGTGGCACCTCGGCAAGGATCCATACTGCCCCCAGAACCACGGCTACGACGTGACCCTCGCGGGCGGGCCGCAAGGCATGCCGACTCAGGGCTACTTCAGCCCGTACAGCCTGCCCGGCATCGAGGACGGGCCGGAGGGGGAATTCCTCACCGACCGGCTCACGGACGAGGCGATCCGACTGGTCCAGGAGAGTGGGGACCAGCCGTTCTTCCTGAACTTGCCCTACTACTCGGTGCACATTCCCATCCAAGCCCCGGCGGAGTGGGTGGAGAAGTTCCGCCGCAAAGCTGAGGAGCTGGGTCTTGATAAGCAGGAGGCGCTGATCGAAGGCGAGCCGTTCCCCTGCGAGCACAAGCGGCACCTGCGCATTGTTCGGCGGATCATGCAATCCGACCCCACGTACGCCGGCATGGTGGGGAACCTGGATTGGAACATCGGCCGGCTCCTCGCCGCGCTCGACGCGTGTGGCAAAGCTGAAGACACGGTCGTCATCTTCACGTCCGACAACGGCGGTTGCTCGACCGCTGAGGGGTCGCCTACCTGCAACGCTCCGCTCAACGAGGGCAAGGGCTGGATGTATGAGGGCGGCACGCGGGAACCGCTCATTGTGCGGTGGCCGGGCGTCGTCGAGCCGGGCAGCACGTGCCACGCGCCCATGACGAGCCCTGACTTCTACCCCACCTTGCTCGAAGCCGCGGGCCTCCCGCTCATGCCCGAGCAGCACTGCGATGGCGTGAGCCTCATGCCGCTGCTGCGAGGCGGCGATTCGCTCGACCGGGAGGCGATCTTCTGGCATTACCCCCACTACAGCAACCAGGGGACAACGCCCGGCTCGTCCGTGCGCCGCGGGGACTGGAAACTGATCGAGTACTTCGAGGATGGCCGAGTCGAGCTGTACAATTTGCGTGAGGACATCAGCGAAGAGCGCGACCTCGCTAATGACAAGCCCGCGCTCGCGAAGGAGCTACAGGCCATGCTCGCCGAATGGCGGGAGAGCGTGGAGGCGAAAATCCCTGAGGCGAATCCGAACTGGCGAGGGTGAGGTTTGGGCGGCCGCATCGCCACGCGGAATGTCCATCCGCAACGATGAGGAGTTATCAAGTGCAGGAACACGTGACCATGGAGCAGGTCGATTTCCACACGCACAGCGCATACTCCGGCGAGCCGCAGGCCGAGGGGTTCACCATCGAGCGCATGTTCGAGGTGGCCGATCGGCTGGGCTTGCGGCGCGTGGGGTTCACCGAGCACTGGAAGCCCGACACCGACCCCGCGCTGTTCGACAAGATCCGGGCCGAGGTCGACGCGCTTCAGCCCGCGCATCGAACCCAGTTCCACGTCTCCGCGGAGATCGGCGTACTGGATTGCGAAGGTGCGCTCGCGTGCGACTTGGCGCTCGCCAAGGAGAAGCTCGACTACGTGTCAGTCGGCCCGCACGTGATGAGCGACAACCCGACAGACGCGTTGCGCATGATCCGGTCGCTCTGCGAGAAGCCGGACATTGATGTCATTCTCCATCCGCACATGCTCGGCGCTCATCAACTCTACGACGATGCGGCAGGGGCGCGGAGGTTCTTCCGCGAGATCGTGCACATGATCCGCGACGCGGGCAAGGTGGTCGAGTGCCCAAGCATCGCCATGATCACGCGCTACTTCACGAAGCAGCAGTGGCCGGCGATCAACATCGACACCTATCCGATCTTCTTGGAGGAGGCCGCGCACTGCGGCGTCGCGTTCACCGTCGGCTCGGATGCGCACAACGAGACCAAGGACTGGGGCGGGGAGGTCGTGCCTTGGTTCGGCCACAATGAGGAGACGATCCGACTCCTGCGCGACGCGGGCATCGACGAGTCGAAGCTCTGGCTGGCGTGATCGTCGTTGCATTGGTGGCGACAAGGTGGTAAGTAAGGGTGCAGGTCTGAACGTACGTAGTAAACTGGGCGTTCATTCCCGTGGTGCGCCGGCGTAGAATGCAGATGCGCCGAAGGCGCATCACAACATAGCCCAGTGCAAGCTCGTTCGGTCGCGTCAGCGGGCGAACGAGCGCCGCGCTGGGAAGGATGCTGAAAACAAGCCGCCAACGCTGAAAGCGTTGCACAAACGCGGC
>JAJRTI010000505.1 GCA_024278415.1 Planctomycetota bacterium
CCGCATGGGGGTCTGCGCCACCAAAGGCGGCAAAGCTGTCCCCATGGTCTGCGCCAATCATGCTCTGCATCCGTGGGTCGGCTCTGCCATCCGTGGGACACCTCCGACCTCTTTGGTTGCGGCCAACGGCCGCGCTAGGGACATCTGTGACTCTCTGGTCTGCCTCCCCCATCAGTCCAGGTCATCGTCAGCACACGTCTGCTCACGACCTCGGCGAGACGGTGGGTTCATTCCGCCGCGGCAACCTTCTTGCTTGCCGGGCCCACAGCACACACCACCCGGAACCCCACGTCGTGCACGCGCTGGTAGGGTGGGTAGGTGATGCGGAACGATACGGTGCAGCGATAGGGCCGGTCGCGCCAGGAGCCGCCGCACGCCACCGCCCGGCCGGAACGGAGCGTGCGCGTCCACTCCCACACGTTGCCGTGCACGTCGTGCAGGCCCCACGCATTCGGCTTGTACGAGCCGATGGGCATCGTCACGATGCCGCCGTCGTTGAAGCGCGTGTCTTTGGGGATGTAGTCGTCGTACTTCGTCGCTCTGGGAAGTGGCGCGTAGACTTTGTAGGGGTTGCTCGCGAACTCGCGGAGCTTCGCGTCCGCCATGTTGGCGAACTTGCTGAAGTCCGCGTCGGCTGGGCCGAAGAAGAACGGCGTGGCCGCGCCCGCGCGGGCCGCGTACTCCCACTGTTCCTCCGTAGGCAACGAGAACGCCAAGCCCGTGCGCTTCGAAAGCCACTCACAGAACGCCGCAGCCTGCAACTGCGCCACGCGCACGACCGGCTGCTTCGGGTCGTTCAGCGGATACCCGTGGATGCCAAACTGGTAGTGGTCCTTCGACTCGACCGTACTGTCGTGCGCGGGATCGAACGCCGCGTACTGCTCGTTGCTCACCTCGCACGTGCCAACCCAAAACGCCTTGTCCACGCGCACGCGCTTGCCGGCCATGAGGTACTCGCCCGCAGGCGCGAGCACGAGAGCCAAGCGGGCGCCGTTGCCGAGGTCGATGGTGCGCGTGATCTTCTTGCCGGCCGCGGCTTGGCGGCGCTTGGCTTCGGCCGCGTCAAAAGGCCAGTTCGGGATGTTTTCGATCTTCGACTGGCGAGTTTCCATTGGCGCCGGCGCCACGGGCGGGCCAAGGTCGACGGGCTTGATGTCTATATCCGCCTCCGGGTCTTCGTCGACGAACGCGTAGAGCTTGCGCAGCTCGCGGCGACGCTGGCGCTGCACGCCGGGATCCTTGGTGCATTCCTTCCAAGTGCTGTGGAACGGCGCGTTGAGGTCGATCCACGTGATGAGCCGGTCCCACGCTTCTTTGTCGAGTTGCACGCCCTTGTGCCCGGCCTTCAGAAGCTGCACGAGTTCGGTCGTGTCTGCATGGAACTCCATGGGCGTGAGCAGGTGGTAGTCGCTCTCGATGCCGGGCCGGCGCACGTAGCGCGCCAAGTTCGCGTAGCCCACGGAGAACTTGCCCCCGCGGTTGCCGCCGTTGCCGGGGCAGGTCAGGCGCCAATCTCGAATCCTCTGCGTCCCGCGCAGGTCGATCGACTTCTCGCCGTCATGGCAAGCCACGCAATATTTGTCGATGACCGGCTGCACTTCGCGCGCATAGCTGAACCCGCGCGTGCGCCCATACCAAGGCCTGATCTTGCGGGGCGCCTTCGAAGCCGCGATGGTGCGCGGCAGCCGGATGCTCTCGTTCTGCGATTCGTGGCAGCCCGCGCACGAGAGCACTTCGCCCGGCATGGCGGTCATCCAACTGCGCATGAGCTGGAGCGCCTTGCCTTCCGCGTCCAGCGGCTGCACGCTGATGGGCGTGTTGGCCGGGATGCGGAACATGGCCGAGCCGTCTGCCTCGACCGGCACGGTGCCGATGATGCGCTTGATGTCCCATGGCCCGTCGATGCCCACCACGCCGAGCAGGCCGCCCATGCCCTGATACGCGAAGTGATACGTGAACACGCGCAGGGCTTTGACCGTGCCCCGCGGGATGCCAGCCAAGCCGGGGCCGGCGTACACGTCCGCGACGTAGCAGGTGGCTTGGGGCGTCGCCGGTCTGAGGGCGCGACGCGGTCCCGCGTCCCTCCTCCCAGGGGGGACCACAGGGGGGTCAGCAGGGAGCAGCCCAACGGCTTTCGCCGGACCTACCCCCCCTTCACTTCCACCCCTTGAAGGGGGGGATTGCGCCTTCCGCATCACGTCCCCCCTCCCAGGGGGGACTACAGGGGGGTCAGCAGGGAGCAGCCCAACAGCTTTCGCCAAGGCTACCCCCCATTCACTTCCCCCCCTTGAAGGGGGGGATTGCGCCTTCCGCATCACGTCCCCCCTCCCAGGGGGGACCACAGGGGGGTCGGTCCGAGACGGCCCAACAGCTTTCGCCAAGGCTACCCCCCCTTCGCTCCCCCCCCTTGAGAGGGGGATTGCGGCGTTCGCAACGCGCCCCCGCACGCGATCCGGCAGCACCGGCGGCCGCTTGGTCCTGCGCAGCGGGACCGGCTCGAGCAGCGCGTACCCCGGCTCCTCGCGCAGCAGCACCATGTTGTCGAACGTGTCCACGAGGTAGATGCCCCAACTCGATTTCGCGGTGGGCTTGCACGCGACGAGAAAGTGCTTCTCGCTGAGCGGGTATGGGTGGAGGAATTTTGGGTAGATGCCGGCCGTGAGCCGGTCCTTGATGACCGCTTCGACTTTCTTGCCATACCCCGGGATGCGCTGCACCGCGCCGGTCGCCTCGCGCCGGCCTTTGGCCGGGTCGAGGATGACCAACTCGCCCATGCGACGGTCGCCATGGTGGCCGCTCGCGATGCCCACGACTTTCGTCGGGTCGCCGGGGATGGGCCGGGCGTAGAAGAAGGAGTTTGGCCAGTACGAGTTGCTGCCGTAGTATTCCTTCTGGTCCGTGCCGTCGGGGTTCATGTGGAAGAGGATACGCGTGTTCGAGTGCGGCGTGTCGGTGTACTCCCACCGCAGGTAGAGCACGCGGCCGTTGGGCAGCACCGTGGGGCACCAGTCGTGGTCTTGCTCGAAGCAGAGCTGCCGGATGCCCGTGCCGTCCGGCTTCATGCGGTAGAGCATGGCCACGTGCGACGAGCCGTACACGCATGGCACGCCCACAAAGTTCGCGGTCGAGCAGAAAATGATGTCGCCGTCCGGCAAGTAGCACGCGTCGTAGTAGTCCACGTCCGGCTGGTCATTGCGCGTGACTTGCCGCAGGCCGGAGCCGTCCGCGCGAATCTCGAAGATGTGCCATCGGCCATTGCCGCCGATCGAGGAGAAGAGCATCTTGTCCGCGTTGAAGTGCAGGTCCACGTCGCCGACGAACTTCTTGCCATCGGGCCGATACACGGTCTGGAGCCCCGCGCTGGGGTTCTTCATGGACAGCGTCGCGATCTCGTTGTCGTAGCCGGTCTTGGCCAGGGACGAGTTGCTCTGCCAGTTGGCGGGCAGGCCGATGTTGCCGCGGCGCTTGATGAGCAGCAGTTTGTCGAAGTCGAGGAGCGGGTTGGCGAGCAGGGCCTCGCGCTGGAGCGCGGTTGCGTCGGCCACGAGCTGCTCGGCCCGGTCGATGTCCTTCGCTGTTCCGGCCGCCGCGAGCTTGATCGCTTCGTCGCGCGCCTGCTCGAGTGCGTCGAGCCGCATCAGAAATGCCGGGCCGTTGGGGTACTGCTTGCCGAAGGTCTCGGTCAGGTCTTGGATGCCCATGCGGATTGCGCGCCAGGGGATTGCATCGATCTTGGCGAGCGCTTCCGCGGCGCGGCGCGAGCGATGGTACACCTCGCGCACGCGCGCGAGGCCGGCGTCGTCGGTGACGCTCTTAGCGATCTCCGCGGCCCGCTTCGCGAGCGCGTCGGTGCGATGGCTCGCCTTGGCGTAGCGCGCGGCGAGCACGGCGCGGTCGCCCTTGGGCCAGTCTCCGTCCCAGATCTTGTCCTCCTTTTCCCACACCATCTCCTGCCGCGAGCGCTCGTCTCGGAAATCCCGCGCGAGCCGGCGCCAGAGCGCGTCCACGTCCAGGGAAGCCGACGGGTATTCGAGCACCTTGAACCGCGAGCTGCCGGCCGTCGTCGGGCCGATGCCCACCCAGGCCTCGAAGCGCTCGTACTTACCGTCGAGCATGTAGCAGAGCCGGCTTGGCGCGTGCGCCCACAGCCCGCGCTTGAACGTGCGCGCTTTGACCTGGAGCGGCTTCTTCCAGGGCGTCTGGTCCACCATCAGCTTGCCCCATCCGACCTGGACGAACGCCGGCTTGAGATCGGTCAGCGGTGTCGCGCGGCCGTCCTTGTCGATCAGCACGGGGTCGCCCCAGATCGCTTGGTCCGAGTCGTAGCTGTCGCCGCCCGTGTCCGCTTCGAGCCACAGACGTTTGAGCCCGGCCACGTTCACCTTTACGCGCAGCGGGTTCTTGGCGCCGGTCATGACCGGGCTCACGAACGGCTTGAAGCCCGGCGTGTCGCTCGCCGCCGGCGCCGCGTTCGCGAGCGCCTCCCGCGCGGCGAGCAGGGTCGCCTGCCACGTCGCCCGTTTCTGGTACGCCTTGGCCAGGGCCTGCTGCATGAGCGTCTGCCCGCGCTCGATGTCATCGTCGGGGATCCAGAGCGAATCCGCCGGCTCGCCCCAGACTTCGAGTTCGATGACGGAACACCAACTCTTTGCGGTGTTCTTGTCCTTTGCGGGCGATCCGGCCTTCACGTTGTACGTGCGCCAGATGCGGAACTGCACCCAATCGGCCTCCGCGAGCGTCTTGCCATCCCGGGCGCGGAAGTAGGTGAGGAAGCCTCCGCGGTTCTTGCCCAGGACCGTGTCTCCGGTCGTGAGGTCCGGCGCGTCTGGAAACTTGGGCTTCTCGCCGGGGTGCGCGGCGTTGTTCGCGAAGCGCACCTCGAAGTCCTGGTTGGCGCGCGCGTCGGAGTTGTACGTGAACAGCCCGACGTGCGTGATGGGCTTCACCTCGCCGAGGTAGAACGTGAGCACCGCCGGGTTGCCGTTGATGCCCACGCGGCCCTCGCCCAGGCGCACGCCGGCCGAGCCGTCCCACAGCATCTTCAACCGGCCGTAGCCCATCTGCGCGCGGTCCATGACCTTGACGCGTTTGCGCCGGAGCAAGTTGCGCCCGCGGTATTTGGCGATGCGTTCGTGGAACTGCGCGAAGCCGGCGGCGTTGTTTCCCCAGCTTTGCGTCTTCATGGCCGCGCCGGCTGGGAAGGCCGCGGGCGAGCACAGCAGAACCACCCATGTGGCGACCGTCACGCTTCTGGCCATTCGGTATCTCCCTTGAATGAAGGACTGGCCCCCTGAGTATAGCCTGAACCGCGGCCGCGTGGAACCACCCATCGGGGGTAGGCGCCCTGCTCTTTACCCAACAACTTGGCCAGAGATGCCACTGCCTTGCGCAGTGGATCGTTAGTGCCTTCACCATCGAGCCACTTGCAAAACCCCAGTTGTCCTACCTGTGCTGTGGCGCCGCGTTTGTAGTAGGCCCGTGAGGGCCTTCCGCACGGGTGGCGAATCGCCAGCGGCGCAGAGGGCGCCCTGACGGTCGCCACTACAAGCGGAGCGCGCCCGCGCTCGCATCTCGGCGGCGCCGCGTTCGACACCTCCGCCATGCAGGATGTTAGGCGCGAGGCCTCGGCCTATTGGGGTTTTGCAAG
>JAJRTI010000506.1 GCA_024278415.1 Planctomycetota bacterium
CACTCCACAACGCCTCGCCGCGGCCCGTACGCCGCAAACCGAACGCCCGTAACGCCTCGTCCCGATGGCGCGCTGTGCAGAGAGCCTACGCAACTTCTTGTTTTTCGTCGCGGTTACGAATGCTTAAGGCACTAAGAATCCCGAAGGGCTTCCGGCGTACAGTCCTGCCCTTTACCCACATCTCCGGCCTTCGAAGGAGTCCCTATCGCACAGACGTTAGCCCGCATTTCTCACCAGCCCGGGATAGAAGCGTCGGAAAAGTCGCCGTCTGAAAACCTTACCGGCCCAGGCGGACGCGTGGGTTGAGCAACAACCTGTGCGCGTCGAATGGGAGGGGCTGGCCCTTCGGGCGAGCCCAGTCGGGTACCGCTGCTGCGTTGCACGGCGCTCGACGTGCCCGAGTGCGCCTTGCATCGACACCCGCCTGGACTCGTGAGAAATGCGGGTTAGGACCCCGACGGGGTCCCGTATGCTAGCCCAGGGTTGCGGCCGCAGGCCGCTACCCTGGGAACTTCGCTCGCGAACCCTGGGCTGATATGCGGAATCCCGTTGGGATTCTCCAACGATAGCCTGCGCGTTTGCTACGGCATTTCACGCGCAACATGACACTTGCACCAGTCATGTCGAAGCGCGAGATTCTTCGCTTCACTTCCTTCCGCCCAGAATGACCGCTCCCATCGTCTATCCCCCGGAGTAGCTGGCCATGAACATCATCAATCGCACGGCGTTCGTCCTGTTCGCGTTCACCGCACTCGGCCTCCACCACGTCGCGGGCGAGCCCACCTCCATGACCTTCGTGGCGAACGGCAAGGCCCAGGCCGTCGAGTTCATGGGCAAACCGTGGACGCCCGGCGACGGGTACATCGAGTGCAAGGGCAGCAACACGATCCGCGAGCGCATGGTCGGCCGCTGCGTGATCGGCCCCGGCGACTTTCGCATCAAGGCCAGGCTCGCGCTGGTCCATCTGCGGAGCAGCGCGGCCGCGCTCACGTTGGGCGCGCGCAACTACTTCGGCTTTGCCGGCGGGCACGGCAAGATCTTTGTGACCGGCCCCTGGTTCGACAACGCGCGCGGCAAGCCCATCGGCGAGCCCAAGGATTTCATGGCCGACGGCAAGCCCTTCGACTTCGAAATGATCGCGGAGGCCGGCGTGCTCCGCGTGCTCATCGATGGCAAGCTCGTGTACGAGCAGAAGGTCAAGCGCGAGAAGCTTGGCGCGCCCGGCTTCACGCCCGTGCGCAGCACCATGCGCATCTACAGCTTCTCCGTGGCGGGCAACCTGCTCCCGTACGAGGCGCCGCAGATGCCGAAGCGGCACAAGGACAACATCGTGCTCGCAGCCCGCGTCACCCCGCTGCCGGGCTTGCCTCAAGGCCCGTTCGTTCGGCTTGGCGATGGCGGCATCATGGGCGTGAGCGGCAAGGACGCAATCGTCACGTACGACGACGGCAAGACGTGGAAGCGCCGGCCCATTTTCAAGCCTGAGGAGAAGTTCATCATCCGGCCCGAACGCGCGCTGCTGCGCACGCGCAACGGCGCGATCATTCTTGTCTTTATCAACGACGCCATACACAAGTACTCGTGGGACCGAAAGACGAACCTGCCCAAGCCAGACATGCACTTGCCGTCGTACGCAATCCGCAGCCTGGACGAAGGCAAGACGTGGACGGACCTCACGCTCCTGCACGACGGCTGGTGCGGCTGCATCCAGGACATCATCCAGACGAGCAACGGCAACGTGGTCGTGCCCGGCCAAGAACTCCTCTACGACAAAGGCCGGCACGCGACCATGCCTTACGTCTCGACCGACGATGGCAAGACTTGGCAGCGCACGCGCTTTCTCGACATCGGCGGACGCGGCGACCACGCGGGCGCGATTGAAGGCACCCTCGAGCAACTCCGCGACGGCCGGCTCTGGATGCTCATCCGCACGTACCACGGCTGCTTCTACGAATCGTTCTCCAAGGACCAAGGCCTCACCTGGACCGATCCCAAGCCGTCGCGCATCAAGAGCACCGGCTCGCCCGGCAAGATGAAACGCCTCGCGAGTGGCCGGCTCGCGCTGCTCTGGAACGCCATACCCAACCCAGGCTACAAACGCCGCGAGGAACTGTCGCTCAGTTTCTCCGAGGACGACGGCCAGACGTGGTCGCCCCCGCAAGTGATCGCTCGCAACAAGGGCGGCCGCGTCTCGTACCCCCACTTGTTCGAGTACAGCCCGGGGGTGTTGTGGATCACCACCATGCAGGGCAAGCTACGCGTGAGCCTGAAGGAGGAAGACTTCGTGAAGGAGTGGACCAAGGTCGTCGCGTTCGGCGACTCGACCACCGCGCCGCGCGGCAGGCTGCCGATCTACCCGGATCTGCTTCAACGTGAACTGCCGGGCAAGGGCATCGCCGCGCAGGTCATCAACGCCGGCAAGGGCGGCAACACCACCGCGATGGCGCGCAAGCGTTTCGAGCGCGACGTGCTCCAGCGCAAGCCCGCGCTCGCGATCATCCAGTTCGGCATCAACGACTCCGCCGTCGACGTGTGGAAGAAGCCGCCCGCGACGCGTCCGCGCGTGTCGAAGGAGCAGTATCGTGCGAACTTGGAGTTCTTCATCGACTCGCTGCGCAAGCAAGGCGCCCGCGTGATCCTCATGACGCCCAACCCCCTGCGCTGGACCCCGAAGATCAAGAAGATGTACGGCAAGCCGCCTTACGACCCGAACGATCCCGACGGCTTCAACGTGCTGCTCAAGGACTACGCGGCTATCGTGCGCGACATCGCCAAGGCCAAACGCGTGAAGCTGATCGACATCTACGCTCAGTACGAAGCGTACGACGCCAAGCCGGGCCAGTCCATGGACAAGCTGCTCATGGACGGCATGCACCCCAACGAGAACGGCCATCGGCTCGCGGCCGCCCTGCTGCTCGATGCGATTCCTGGGGTGTTGAGCGACGAGTAGTCTGCCTCCGGTGCGTGGTGCGAGACGCGCCCCCTATGGCGCCGGTGCGGCCCCTGGGCGCTCGCCTTGCAGAATCGGCTTGTCATCGGCCGCAGGGAGCCGGCCCGTGCCTCCGCACATCGCGCAGGGCCCGCGGCCGGTGCCTTTGCATTGGGGGCACCGGTGCCTGTCAAAGTCCGCCCGCTCTTCCGCAAGGGGCACAATGCGGCGCTGCATCTGCGCGAGCGTGTGGCCCAGCCGGCCCGCGATGTCCGGCAGCACCTCGTCGACGAGCTTCTTCTGCTGCTCTGGATCGCGCGCGAATGTGGTCTGCCCGTAATCAAACACGATGCGGCCGATCAGGTCCGCCGCGTCTAGCTCCTGCGCGCGGCTCATCTTCTTGAGCGCCTGCGCGAAGAGGTCGATCGCCGCCTGGTTCCTCACTTCCTGTGGGTCGAGGGGGCCGCGCTTGATCTCCGCGATCTCGTGCATCCCGATCGCAAGAGTCTTAGTCGTGTAGCCGCTACGGACCCTAAGCGCGATCGTGTCGTCGGTGCGACTGACGATCTGGCCCGTGCGCACTTGCCCGTTGCGCAGGCGCACGCGGTCCACAAGCACCTGCTTGGGCGGGGACTTCGCCCCGGCCCGCTTCTCCTTGGCCAAATCGCGATAGCTTGACAGCAGGGCCGTAAAGCCTCGGTACCCGGGATCCGTCTCGTAGAAGCGGCAAGCGAGCAAGACGCCGGCATATTGCTTGCGCAGGAGCATCTCCTCCAGCAGTTGCGTCATGCGCCTCTTTCGCCGGCCGACGCGGCGAGGCATATCGAGCCTCAACGTCTCCGCCTTGGCCTCGGCATCCGTGCGGATGCCGCCCGCGCGGGCATGGCGGATCGCGGCTTCGTACTGGGCCAGGGCCGCGGCCTCGTCGCCGGCTTCTTCGAGCCTCGCCGCCTCGGCCATGCACTTCCGGTACAGAGGGGTCGCCTCCACCTGGGCCAGGTGCTTGCGCACGAACTCCTGGTTGGCGCAGGCCCCGGCCGCGCGGTAGGCCTCGGCGGCCTGGGCCCACTCCTCTTGGGCCTCGAATTTCAGGCCGCGCAGCAATTGCTGGATCGCGGCGATGCGCTGCCGCGGTTCCTCGCGGTCGTAGATGGCCAGCGATTCCTGGTACTTCGCAATCGCGTCTTGCCAATTGTTGTCGTATTCGCAGCGTTCCCCATCGCGGAGCAGGTCCTGGGCGTCGGCCGCGAGGTACGAGTCCTTCAGCGGCACGACGCGAACGATGGCATCCGCCGCGGTGGCGAGCTTGTCATAGCATCGCGGGGCGGACGCGTGCGCGTAGCGCTTGCGGTCAATGTACAGGATGTCCATCGGCTGGGAGTAGTGGGTCGGGGCCGGATAGAACCCCACCGCGCCTGTGAGCACGTCGCCTGGGGGGATCGGCCGAGCCGGATCCCCGATGCCCCATCGCGGGCTGGCAGGCACGGTCCCCGTGTCCGCCCTGGCGAAGAAGTCGGACGCGCGAACGTAGAGGGTTTCGTCGCCCTTGTTCGTGATGGACACGAACACGGCGCGGCCGCGGGCGTCTTTCCAACGTTTGGCGCCGGTGATGGCCAGGGAGAAATCCTTTGACGGCTGGGGCTCCCTGTCGCCGGCCAGCACCTCCACCTGGCGCGCGAGGAGTTCCGCGCGCGCCTTTTGGTTGTAGTCGGCCGTAGCGAGCAGCGCCAGCGAAGCGCGCTGGGCTTCGTGCCACTCTCCGGTCCGCATGAGCTTCGTCCGCACGCGTCGATACTGGCGCTCCCACTTTAGCGGCGAGTCGAACTCGTTCCACATGTAAATGGCCGCCATGACGGCGACCACAATCCAGACTTTCTTGCTCATAAGGAACTCCCGTTACGCCCCTTTCGCACTCGTCGCAAAACAGCGAAGCCGGGTACCCATCATAACCGCGCGCGCTCAGGCGTCAAGGACCGGCCACTGGCCGGCGCGGCGGATGTGTGTGCCGATGCCTCCTTCACCTCGCTTGGCCCACGCCAGCACGGGGTTTGTCCCCGTGTGGCGATGACTGCCGACTACTGCCGAGGGGCCTCACGTTGTTGTGTCCCTCCACGGTTTGAGGCGAAGCTTCGCTATCATAAACAATCTGCTATTCCCTATTTCCAAGTCTCCCAAAGATCATTGCTTTCGGCTGAAATGTTACGAGTCGCGGCGGGGCCCTGGCTATCTTGTCGCTGCAACACCCCTGTGATATACTCATCACACGCACGAGGCATGATGACATTCCTCTTGCGCAAGCGCATACGCGAGCGACACCTCTCCTCAACGGAAACCGCGTGCAAAGGGAGGGCCCGTCTTTGATCGCGGACAGAATACATGAGGTGGAGCGCATTCTGAGCAGGTGCGGCCTGTGTGAGCGGAGATGCGGGGTCGATCGCATGAACGGCCAGACCGGCCACTGCCGTGCAACGACGGCCACGAGCTGCTTCCGCGAGTATCTGAGCGTCGCAGAAGAACTGGATCTCATTCCGAGCCACACGTTCTACCTTTCCGGCTGCAACATGCGCTGCACCTACTGCATTGCGGGGCCATGGGTGGAGGATCCGGACCAGCCGCCCGCGTGGCCACTGCTTGGTCTCGTGGAAAGGGCCGTGCACCGGCGCGGGGAAGGCGCGCGCAATCTCCATTTCCTGGGCGGCGAACCCACAGTTCATCTGCACAACATCCTCAGGTTCGTCGATTCTCTGCCTTTCAGCGCCCCGGTTGTTTGGAACTCCAACATGTACTTCACGCGCGAGGCGGCGCGGGTTCTGGACGGATTCGTCCATACGTACGTCGCGGACTTGCGATACGGCAACAACGCCTGCGCGTGTGCGCTTTCGGAGGTCTCCAACTACAACGAAGTGGTGCGCCGCAACATTCGCTTCGCCACGGAAACGGCACGTACATTCGTGCGTGTGCTGCTGCTCCCTGGGCACATCGAATGCTGCTTCCGGCCCATCGCCGAATGGCTGGCTGACGCGGCTCCCGACGCGGAGGTGAACCTCATGACCCAGTACCTGCCGGCCCATCGTGCGCGGGGGACATCGGACCTGGGCCGCACACTCTCCCACGATGAAATCGCGGAGGCCGAAGCCATCGCGCAGGCCGTGGGGCTCAGGCGGGCCGACGCAGAGCTGGGTTTGGCGCCGGCCGTGGGCACCTCTGGATCCCAGGTGGACGCCACGATCACGATCACCCCCCAGGGCCGCGTCTTCGTGGAGAACTGCTCTTTGGACGTGCTTGAGTTGGCCCTCGCGGTGGCCCCAGAAGACGCCTCTTTGCAGGCTCGGGCTCTCGCGGCCGGCCTGGCCCAAGGAGATTGAGTGACCATGGCCAAGACCCTGTCGGTTCAGGACAGCATTCGAGAGATAGAAACCCTGATTCGGGCGCGCTATCCCATCATCTACATTGTCTCTTGGGAGGAAGGCCGCGTCGAGCGTCGGCTCGCGGGCATCGCGAAGAAGCGCAACAAGAAGCTCTTCACTTGGTCTTGCACCAGAGGCATCGTGCCCTACGGCACACCGGCCCAGTCGCAGAAGCACCGCAACGCGGAGAGCAAGGACCCTCTGGTGGCGCTGGAGCAGGTGATCGATCAAAACGAGCCGGCCATCTACGTGTTCAAAGACTTCCATCCCTTCATGGGCAAGAACAACTTCCCCGTCATCCGGAAGCTCCGGGAAGTCGCGCAACATCTCAAGAACAGCTACAAGACCGTCGTGCTCGTGTCTCCCGTGCTGGAGATCGCGCAGGACTTGGAGAAGGACGTGACCGTGGTGGACTTCGGTCTGCCCACCACGGCCGACCTTGGGGAGCTGCTGGACCGCATCGTCGACGAGGTCAAGGACAACCCCAAGATCCGCATCAACCTCGATTCGGCCGGCCGGGAGCGCTTGCTGCAAGCCGCACTGGGGCTCACGTTGAAGGAAGCGGAAAACGTGTTCGCCAAGACGCTGGTCAACGATGGCAAGCTCGACGCGGACGACGTGAGCGAGATTCTGTCAGAGAAGCAGCAGATCATCCGCAAGAGCGGCTTGCTCGAGTACTACGAGGCGTCGGAGCAGATCACCGACATCGGCGGTCTTGACGCCCTAAAGGAATGGCTCAACAAGCGCGGCATGGCGTTCAGCGACGACGCGCGGGAGTTCGGTCTCCCAGCTCCCAAGGGGGTGTTGCTGCTGGGCGTGCAGGGCTGTGGCAAGAGCTTGTGCGCGAAGGCGGTTTCAGGGCTGTGGAATCTCCCGCTGCTGCGCTTTGACATGGGCAAGATGTTCGGAAGCCTGGTGGGGTCGTCCGAGGAGAACATCCGGCGGGCGATTCAGATCGCCGAGTCCGTGGCGCCGGCGATTCTATGGGTAGACGAAATCGACAAAGCATTCGCCGGCTCCCAGAGTTCCGCGTCTTCCGACGGCGGCACCACGGCCCGGGTCTTCGGCACCTTCCTGACGTGGCTATCGGAGAAGACCGCGCCGGTGTTCATCATCGCCACGGCCAACGACATCAGCCAGTTGCCCCCCGAACTGCTGCGCAAAGGCCGGCTCGACGAGATCTTCTTCGTGGACCTGCCCGCGGCCAAGGAGCGGGAGCAGATCTTCGCCATCCACTTGGCGTGCAGAGGCCGGGACCCTCAGAAATTCCAGTTGGCCGAACTGGCAGAGCATTCGGATGGCTTCAGCGGCGCGGAGATCGAAGAAGCCGTTGTGTCCGCGCTCTACGACGCGTTCTACAGCGATTCGGAACTGGACCAAAGCGCCATGCTGAAGGCGTTGGCGGAAACGGTGCCCCTCTCACGCACCATGAGCGAGGGCTTGGCTCACCTGCGCAACTGGGCAGAAGGCCGAGCCCGCAACGCTTCCGTGCCCAGAGAGGCGCAGGCAGAGATCGAACGACGCAAGATTGAACTGTGACGGCAGGCCCACTCAAGACTCTTTCGTGTGACAGGAGGTGAACCATGGGCGCTTTCATTGTCCTGACTCCAGTGGTCGTGGGCGCGTGGCCCATGATTAGCGCGGCCGCGATAGGAGCGGCCGCCGCGCTGGGATATGCCGCATCCGACCTGGAACGCCTGAAGGAGAGCCGCAAGCACCTCTGCGTAGACGTGGACGTAGAGAACTCGGACGTGGTGACCGAGGGCCTCGGCGCAGGTGAATGCCTCGTCTTCGAGAAGGACGGCGTGTTCGTGTCGTTCCAACGAGATGCTCGCGGGCAGTGCGGCATCCAAGTCAGCGGCGAGAACCGCACGGAGGAAGAGCTGACACAACTCGGCACTGAAATGTCTCAGCGCCTCACCCAGCAGTTCGTGTACAATAAGATCGCCACGGAACTCCAGAACCGAGGCTTTGAGTTCATCGAACAGGAAGTGGACGAAGATCAGAACATTCGCATCCACGTTCGCACCTGGCAAGAATAGGACGCGGTCATGGCCAAGCAACAGGACTTCGAGATCGAGATTCGGGCCAACGGCGAGGTCATCGTCCACATGAAGGGCGTCAAAGGCAAGCAATGCCTGGCCTACAGCGAGTTCTTCGAGCAGATGGTGGGCCGCATCAAGGAGCAGACCCTCACCGCGGAGCACTACGAGCCCGATTCGACCGTCAGCCGCCACATCGAGCAGAAGCAGCATCGGAGCTAGGCCCTTACCGATGTTCGAACGACAACATGTTGTCGATGCGCTCCGTTGTGGAGTGCGCCGGCTCGACGGCGCTTTGGCTGGCAGCGCGTAGCGCTGCTTTGCATCCGCACACGCGCGATCCGTTCGCCAGCTGCGGCGCAGCCGCCTCTTCCTCCAAGCAATGTCTTGGAGGAAGCGTAGTCGCTTAGCGCGGCCGGAACGACAACATGTTGTCGATGTCGCTGAACGCCAGCACGGGGCTTGTCCCCGTGTCGCGATGATTGCCGACTACTGGGCGGCTCCCTGTCACTCCTCCTCCCTTTCCTTGCTGAATCTCGCTCGCCTTCGGCGAGCGAGATTCAGCAAGGAAAGGGGAAACAGGGTGTGGCTGGTTGCGCGGTAGTCGGTAATCATCGCTCCACTGGGGCAGGCCCGGCGGGGGCGGGAGGACAGCACCGCGTGCTGGCCACTGTGCGCGAATTCCGTGGCGCCGGGTGGTTGTTTGGTCGGAATGCGAAGCCATTCCGCTCCAGGGCCAACGCGTTTGGCCTTTCTGCTTTGTCGATCCGAAACGCGGGTTGGTGCAGCCTCATGCAGTGTGTTCAGTGCGGTTTTCACAACATCCCAGGCTTGCAGGCCTGCGTGCGTTGCGGCTCTGTTTTGGTCGCCGCGGACGCGGACATCCCGGTCAATCCGCCTCGAGCCAGTGGGCTCAGAGGCCTGCGTGCCAGGTGGTACGCGTTGCGACGTTGGCTTTCAGGCTACTTCATGGTCCGACGCGCGGCCACACGGGCGGTGGCTGCCGGCCAAGAGTGGAAAGCCGTCGTCCTCTCGGCTGTCCCGGGGATGGGGCACCTGTGGCAGGGACAGCGGCGCCGCGGAGTCTACATCGCGCTGTGCTATGCGCTGCTGATGTTTTTCGGGGTTGTCTTCTACGGTTATTTCCTGTGTAATCTCTGTTTCGGGCTGGCCATCGGCCTCCACGCGTTCGCGGTCTACGATGTCCTTCCGGACGACGCGAACGACGAGCGACCGTCGCGTTTGCTGGCAGTCGGCGTCTATGCGCTGATGCTATTCGCGATCTATATCCCGCTGTACCAGGCCGTCACCTCCGTGGTTGAGGGATTCGCCGTTGGCTTCGACACGGGCAGCGAAATCGTGCAGAATGGCGACGTGCTGCTGGTCGACAAGCGCGACGCGGCCCTTTCCCATCTGCGCCGCGGCGACATCGTCCTGTTCGAGACGCGAGAGCAGCCCATGGGCTACGGCATGTTCGCAGGCGGCCGGACACTGGACCGCATCATTGGCCTGCCGGGCGACCTTGTCGAGACTGTGGGAGGCCGCCTCATGGTCAACGGCCGGCCTCTGCCCGCGGAGCGGCTGCCGCTGAATACCGGCTTCGCGTTGGACGGCGTGTCTGCCCGAGTGCCAAGAGACAAGTTGCTGATCATACCCTCCATGCTCAATGTCCAAGTGCACGGCCACGGCTACGTCCAAGTTGACGTGAACGCGCTCATTCGGGCGCAGATACTGGTACCCGTGACTCAGGTCGTCGGGCGGGCCTTCATGATCTACAAACCGTTCACCCATATGGGCGCGTTGCCCTAGAGGCAGTTCTGCTCGTGAGCCGATTCGCCAACCTTGAATTCGACCCGGACGGTGCGCCAGAGCCGAGCCGGAAAGCCCCGAAGACGCGCGAGACCGCGGACGAGATGCGCCACCTGGAGCGCGCGGAGGATCTGTTCGCACGCGGAGATTGGGAAGGGGCCTTGCGGCTGTATTCCAGAGCCTTGGAAGCCAACCGGCGGCTCATCCGGGCCTGGGCCGGGCAGGTGCTCTGCTTGGCCGAGTTGGACGAACTCAAGGAGGCTCGTTTGTGGGCAGACAAGGCGCTGGAGCTTTTCAAGAACAACCCCTCGCTGCTCGCGGCCAAGGCCATTGTGTGCGCGCGCATGGGCGATTCCACGTTTGGCCTGGCGCTTTCCGACACCGCGGTCGGCGAGCAAGGCCTCTCCGCCGACGTCTGGCTCGCGCGGGCCGAGGTGCTGCTGCTGCGCCGGGAGAAGAACGCGGACTACTGCTTCCGAAAAGCCGCGGCATGTCCAGGCGGCGACTGGCGGCTCTGGGTACGCATGGCGCGCACGGCCACGCAATACGACGCCCCTGCCCTGGCCCACGACTACGCGGTCAAAGCCGTCGAAACAGAACCGACGCTCGTGGCCACGTGGCTCGCCTTGGGAGAGTGCCAGCGTAAGATGGGGCTGAACCGGAAGGCGGTGGAATCGTTTCGCCGGGCGCTCGAGATCGAGCCCCAAAACTCAGACGCGCGTCGGGCCGTTCACGCACTGGAAAACCGGAGCTGGTGGCGAAAGCTCTTTGGCCGTTGACCCTCCGCTGGCATGACATGCACCCTCTTTCGCAAATCCTACGCACCGCCCGTGCCCACCAGGCCTCCGACATCCATATCATCGCGGGACTCGCGCCCGCATTCCGCGTGCAAGGCGAGATCGTCATCGCCCAAGCAGACGCACTCTCACGCGAGGAGACGCAGGCCCTCGTGGAATCGCTGCTCAACGATCACCAGAAGAAAAAGCTCCAGGAGGAATTGGAGCTGTGCTTCAGCTTCATGGATGACGAACTCGGCCGGTTCCGCGTCAACGTGTACTTCCGCGCGGGAAGCCCCGAATTGGCCATTCGATCCTGCGCCACGGATATCCCCAACGCAGAGGAGCTGCATCTCCCCCCCATCCTCGACGAGTGGGCGCGCAAGCCGCACGGATTGATCCTGATCACCGGGCCGACGGGGGTCGGCAAGACGACCACCATGAACTACATGATCAACCTGATCAACGAGGAGCGCCGCTGCAAGATCATCACCATCGAGGATCCTATCGAATTCGTTCACGAGCACAAGCGCGCGATCATTGTGCAACAGGAAGTCCACGCGGACACGCTCTCCTTTTCACGAGCGCTGGTCCACGTGCTCAGGCAGGACCCCGACGTGGTCGCGATCGGCGAGATGCGCGACCTTGAGACGATCTCCACCGCGCTGACCGCCGCCGAGACGGGCCATCTCGTGCTCGCGACCTTGCACACCCCGTCTGCCTTCCAGACGGTGGACCGCATTGTCAACGTCTTCCCCGGCCCGCAGCGCGCGCAGGTCAGCGTCCAACTAGCCAATTGCCTTCAGGGGGTCATCTCACAACGGTTGGTGCCCATGGCCGACGGGTCGGGGCGCATGCTCGTGGCCGAGGTTCTCGTGGCCACACAAGGTGCGCGGCGCATGATTCGGGACTTGGAAACGCATCAACTCATTAGCCTCATGCAGACGGGACGGCAGGTGGGCATGCGGACCATGGACGACGGCCTCCTGGAGTTGTACCGAAAAGGCCTCATCTCCTACGACACGGCGCTCTCGAACGCGCGCGACCCTGAGGCGATGCGGAAGAAGCACGGGTGAACCGTCACGCGGTCAGTCTTTGGTTCTTCGGCTAACGCCAACAATGCGCACCGCCAACGGCGCCTCCTCCAGGAACGACCGATACGTCACCCGCGTGCCGGGGTCGGTCGAGGTGACGAGGTCTTCCTTGCCGTTGCCGGTCAGGTCGACCGCACAGAGCTTGACCTCGTGGTGGGGCTCGAGGAGCGCGTTGAGCCGGCGCATGGGCTGCCGCGGGCCGAAGACCGGGCGCGTGGGCGAGCCGACGTTGCGGAAGAGGTCGACCGCGCAGTTCGTGCGTTGGCCGCAGTTCTCGGTCGAGAGGATGAGATCGATCCGTCCGTCGTGGTCCCAGTCGACCGGGGTGATCTGCGTGCGCACGTGGCAGCGGAACGCCGCGCCGCCGGCGTGCTCGAGCGGGATCCCCTTGCCAAGCCGGGGCTTGTGCTTCGTGCCCACGTTGGGGAAGAGGTAGAGCGCTCCAGTGTTGAACCGCGTGCCGTCGCCGATCATCATCACCATGTCGAGCAGGCCGTCGCCGTTCATGTCGCCAAAGCCCGGGGTGCAGCGGTAGCCGATGGGCGTGCGGCCGCCAGTCGCGCCCTGCACGCTGTCGCAGTTGCCGTCGAAGGGCAGCGTGAGCAGGGCTTTCCCGCTCGCATCGGCGATCTCGAAGTCGTCGAACGCACCGTCCGCAATGAACGTCCAGTCCTTGGGGTGGTACGCGCGGCGGCTCTTGTACTCGCGCTCGCGCTGGATCATGAACGTCTGGTTGCTGCCGACGTGCAGGCGCGCTCCGATGGGCATGGCCTTGGGCGGGGCCGCGCTCGCGACAGCTTGCTTGCCGTCAATCCTGATGTGCATCCCTTGTTTGCCCCAATCGACCTCGACGTGATGCCACTCGCCAGGTTTCCACGCGAGCTTGGTCGTCTCGATGGCCGACGCCCAGGCCTGGAAGCGCAGCGTGCCGTCGGCCGTCTTGGCGATGGCGAAGGGAGGGCGCAGGCGCTTGGCGAGGCCGGGCTTGCGGCCAATGTAGTAGAGCTTGAGGTCGGCCACCGCGATGCCGTACGTGTCGGGATGCTGCGCAGTGCAGAAGAGCGTGTGCGTTTCGCCGTCGGAGGCGCTCCAGTTCGGCTTGAACCAGAAGCGAATCGCTCCGCCTTCGGGCGCAAAGTTGCCCTGCGTGCGGTACGAGAGGAAGTCGACCCACGAGTTCTGATCCACGGCCGCGGCCTGCCCGCGCTTGCCCGGCACGAACTTCACGTAGTCGCACCGCGCGTCGGGGCGCAGTTCGACCTCGGCCGCGAACTTGCCGCCGAGGTTTTCGTAGTAGTGGATGTATCCGAAGCGCCATGAGTGCTCGGACGTGACGAACAAGTCGAGGTCGCCATCGCGGTCCCAGTCCACGAGCTTCACGTTGCCATAGAGCGCGTAGTATTCGGTCGGGTCGGGGCAGCCGAACCAGTCGCGTTTGTTGGGATCGACCGCGACCGGGATCGCTTTGCCGAGGAGGCCGTTCTGATTGGGGTACACCCGCAGGTCGAGCCCGCGCCAGTCGAGGGTGATGTAATCGTAGTCGCCGTCGCCATCCCAGTCGGCCATCGCGTGCGCCCGCAGCCCGGCGCGGCCCATGGCGCGTTGGCGCGTCCAGGCGGGGCGCACGGCCTTGCCGAGCGTGAGCGTCTTGGCGTCGCCTTCGTTGAGGAAGACGGTGAGCCCCGTGCCTTTGATGAGGTCGAGGTCGCCGTCGCCATCGGTGTCGCTCCAGGCGATCCACGGGTAGTATTCGCCCAAGTTGATGGGCTTGCCGCCGCGCTCGACCCGCCGGCCGGCGGCGAACTCGAAGCGCTTGCGCGTGCCGACGTTCTCGTATCGCCACAGCCCCGGCGCGGCGTAGAGGAACAGGTCGAGGTCGCCATCGCCGTCCGTGTCGCCGAGCGCGGCGACGGTGCGCATGCTCACGCCGGGCGTGCGCGGGGGACTCGTGTTGAGCGCTCGCGGCTCAGCGAAGACTGGCCGGCCATCGGCCGACATGCCCTTGCCGGCTTGGAACGCGACTTCGTCCTTGCCCGACGCCGGTGTCACGACCACGGCATCGGGCGCGCCATCGCCGTCGAGGTCGCCGAATGCCAGCCGGCCATGCTTCAAGCCCACTGGCTGGACACCTCTGGCGAGGATGGGGAACGACTTGGGCCCGAGGTTGCGGTAGAAGGTGGGCACATTGCCGTAGTAGCGCTGC
Source organism: Planctomycetota bacterium (assembly GCA_024278415.1). The sequence goes on from JAJRTI010000506.1 coordinate 14,261, forward strand.
ATGAAGATGTCGAGCCGGCCGTCGCCGTCGAAGTCCACCGGAATGGGCACGGAGAAGCCCAGCCCCGGGTGCTTGGGGTTGGCGACGATGTGTTTGTCGTCTTCGTCGATAAGCCGCCAATGCTCGCGGCCCACGAACTTGGGCGCGGTCGCGGTTCCGACGTTGTGCCAATAGTGCACGTAGTCGGTCCAGCGCCCGGCGATCACGTCTTGCTTGCCGTCGCCGTCCCAGTCGACGAACGTCGAAGCCCAGATGTTGCCGGGCAGGGACGAGCGAGTGACGTGGTTGAAGAACAGCCGGTCGCAGTTGCCGAGCGTCACGTTGCCGAGCGCTGGAGGCGGAGCGTCGGTCTTGGGGAAGAAGACGGCCGCGAAGCGCGTGTGCGTGCGGTTGCGCAGCGTCCACCAGAGCGTGCCGCGGGTGGGAGTGATGCGGTCGAAGCGCGAGGGCACGAGGAACTTGGCGTCGCCTTCCTTCGTTGCGTCGAAGGCCAAGGCCCGGCCTTGTGCATCGATCTCGACGACCTTGATGCGGTACGGGTCGAGGTCGAGCGGGGCGCCGCGGCCGAGCGCAGCCGCGGCCACGTCCAGGTCGAGGGCCATGGAAGCCGGGTAGAACTCGTGCGGCGTGTCGCCGGGTGCGACATCGAGCGTAAGACTCGCAAGAGCGCCGGGGAGCAAGGCGTCCGGTGCAGGCGCGCGCGCCGGAGATTGTTTCGCATCGCCAAGCCAGCTCCGCCACGGATCGAGCCATTGGCGCAGCTCGCCCCAGCGCTGCTCGAACGCGTCGATCGCCTCTGGCTCGCGGGCCGACTGCTTGTCCAGCGCGCCGGCCACCTCGTCGAGGCGCTTGCCATACTTCTTGGCGATCACGAGCAAGGCAGGCGTCTCTGCGTCTCGGAGCTTGCCGCTCCACCAGCCGATGTCCTTCTGCCATTTCGCCCGCAGCGCCCGCAGGCGACGCTCAGCCGCGGCGACTTGCTGCACGCTCTGCCATTCGATCTCGCGAATCACGACCGACCGCTCCGCCGGCGGCACGACCGGCTTGTCCGGGCTTGAGACGCGCAGGCCGCGGTCGTAGATGTCCGTGATGTTGAGCCGGAAGCGCGTGATCGTGGCCGGCTTCAAGTCGGTCACCACGCGGTGGGCTTTCGACACTTGGTCCCACCTCGGCACATCGACCGCCGGCGCTAATGCGCGCCATTGACCGCCGCGCCAGCCCTCGATGACGTACCGCTTTGGCGAGCATTCCGTGCTCGGGTAGCGCGCATAGCGCAGCGCGCCGGGATAGACGGTGACGCGCGCCAGTTCGGTCGGGTGGGGCAATTCGATCTCGACCCAGTTCGGCGCGCCATGTCCGTTCCACGCGGCGAGGTCGTCGCGGTCGCCATCGATCAGGCGCCATGCGTTCGCCTTGGCGCTCCGCGCGTTCTTGGCCGAGGGGATCGGCGACTGTGTGGCGACACCTTGATAGAGACGGAATTCGTCCACCAGCCCGACAAACGCGCTGCCCCCGTCTGGCGCGGCGCCGATAGCGAACGCGTCGCCCATGGGGCCGATGCGAAACGGCGCGACCCGCGCGGTCTTCACTTCGCGGCCGTCGAAGAACAGCTTGATGACCCCGCGCGCGCTGTCCCAACTGCCCGCGAGGTGATGCCACTCGCCGGCCTTCCACGAGTACCCGCGGCCCGGGAACACGCTTGCGGCCATCCACTTGCCGGCCGCGTCCGCGACGCACATGAACAGGCCGTTCGCGCCGCCCTTGCCACTCTTGATGAGGTAGATGCGCCCCTTGCCTGCGCGCTTCACGTCGAAGAACATGCGGTACGTGAAGTCTTTGCAGTTCGTGTCCGGCCGCACCCACATGGCCACCGTGCCGCGCGACCAGTCGAAGCCCTCAGGCTTGGCGAACAGCACGGGCTTGCCGTCGACATGCACGGCTTGGCCCGCGCGGCCAGGCAGGAGGCGCGGCTTTGCCGGGCCGGCCATCGCGTTGCCGAGATTCCCATCGAAGGGAGCGTGCAGCGCTGGCGCGCCTGGAGGCGCCAACTCCACAGCCTGTAGGCGAGGTCCAATCGCAGCGAGACACGCCGCAAGGAGTCCAATGCTCATACTCATAAACGCTCCTATCCCGGTTCCTGTTGGCTCATGCATCCGCGGAGTCGCCAGCATACGCTAACGCCCAGTTGCGCGCAAAGCCGCGCACGCCAGGGGAAGCCGTTTACCGTTGACCTGCTGCCCTGTCAGTGTTACGTTGTGGCTGTCAGGAAATGCCGCGCGACGGGCGCTTGTCGCGCGCTCGTAAGAGCGTCTCTGGCCGGTAATGCAGGAAAACCACAGAACGGAACGCACTGACGTGCGTGCTACAAGCGGGTTCCACCCATTTCGAGACGGACATTACGTTGATGTCCGAGCGATGGTTCCCCATAAACCATCAACCATGAACCATCAACCCTAGGCCCCCCATGCCCCTCTCCATTGGCATCATCGGCCTGCCCAACGTGGGCAAATCGACGCTCTTCAACGCGCTCACGCGCGCCAACGCGCCCGCGTCGAACTACCCGTTCTGCACCGTCGACAAGAACGTGGGCGTCGTGCAAGTGCCCGACCCGCGGCTGGAGAAGATCAACGAGCTGATCGAGCCGCAGGAGTGCGTGGCCGCGACGATCCAGTTCATCGACATCGCCGGCCTGGTGAAGGGCGCAAGCCAAGGCGAGGGCCTTGGCAATATGTTCCTGGGGCACATTCGCGAGGTCGACGCGGTCGCGCACGTGGTGCGGTGTTTCGAGGACGAGAACGTTGGGCACGTGGAGGGTGACGTGGACCCGATTCGCGACGTGGAGATCGTGGACGCGGAGCTGGCCATCGCCGACCTGGCCACCGCGGAAAAGGCCATCGAGTCCAGGCGCAAGGAGCTGAGGGCCAACCCGCGCATGAACAAGGAACAGTACCATCTCTTACAGGAGGTCGCGGATGGCCTGGGGCGGGGCCGCGCGATCCGCAAGATGGGCCTCGGCAGTGACCAGATGCAGCTTCTGCGCGAGTTCAGCTTCCTGACGGCCAAGCCCGACCTCTATGTGGCCAATGTGGGCGAGGACGATCTCGCGGGCGAGGGCTGGGCCGCGCAGCGCCTCATCGAACGATTTGGCCGGGACAAGGTCGTGTGCGTGTCGTCGCGGCTGGAGGACGAGTTGGCCGACTTGCCGCCCGAGGAGCGCAGGGAGTTCATGGAGGATTTCGGCGAGCACGAGTCAGGCCTGATCCACTTGATCCAGGCGGGATACAAGCTGCTCAACTACATTACCTTCTACACGATCGCCAACAAGAAGCTGCGTGCGTGGGAACTCGTGGCCGGCACGCACGCGGTGGACGCGGCCGGCAAGATCCACACAGATATGGCCGCCGGCTTCATCCGCGCGGAGGTCGCGCACTACGAGGCGCTACTGCGCTACGGCGGGTTGAGGGACTTGCGCGCAAAGGGCTTGTTGCGTGCCGAAGGGCGCGACTACGTCGTGCAGGACGGCGACGTGGTCGAGTTCCTCTTCAAGGCGCCGTAGGGCGTGAAAGATGGGGCAGGGAGAGGCACAGAGAGACTGAACCGCAAGGGCGCAGAGACGCAAAGGCGCGAAGCAACGAAGGGAATCCGGGCGTGACGGCGTTGGGCGACGGCCGTGGGCGGTCTCTTCGCGGATTTCCCCAGGATACGCACGGTTCCGTTCCAAGGCCGGTGTGGCCGGCAGGGTGTGATGACTGATGTGCACACACGCGCAATGAGCAAGCGGGGCTGTTCGTAGTAGGGCGATTTATCGCCCGTCGCTTCGGGCGCGACGACGGGCGATAAATCGCCCTACTACGAGCCAGCGGCATTGGCCGCTCAGATCGGCAAACCTTCGTGGGGAAACACCTAGCGAGCCCTGAGCTTGACAGCGCCGGGGCTCTCCACTATTCTCCGCGCATCCCGAATCGACGCTCCGATCCCTGCGCAAAACGACCGTTGCCGCGATGCAGAACTCCCACGAGTTACACTCCCCCGACGCGCATCACGCCCGGATGCTGCGCACGGCGATCATCCTCGTCTGCTTCTTCCTCTCAGGGGCCTGCGGTCTGCTTTACGAGGTGGTGTGGATCCGTCTGCTCGTGCTCGAATTGGGAGCCACGTCGCTCGCGATCAGCACGGTCGTGGCCGCGTTCATGGCTGGGCTTGCGCTGGGCAGCTACGTGTTCGGGAAGCTGGTGGACCGGCTGGGCGGGGAGCTGGTCTTCTATGCGCTGCTCGAAGTGGCGATCGGTGTGTACGCGCTCCTCGTGCCGGCCATCTTCGCGCACATGAGGCCGTTGTACCGAGCGGCGTACGAGATGCTGGGGGGGAGCGCCTATTCGTTCGGGCTGCTCAAGTTCGTGGTGGCATTCGCCATCTTGGTGGTGCCCACGGCTTTCATGGGCGGCACGCTGCCCGTGCTTGGGCGCTACTGCACGAACCGGCGGGCGCAGGTGGCCGGCCGCGTGGGCTTCCTCTACGGGCTCAACACGCTCGGCGCTACGCTCGGCGCCTTCCTCACGGGCTTTGTGCTGCTGCCCCGCTTCGGCATGGCCGCGACCACGGCCGGCGCGGCCTCGGCGAACATCGCGCTCGGCGCGCTCGCGTTCGTGGTGTGTCTTGCGGACGCGGCCTCCCGGCGCCGCGGCGCGGCGCCAGCGGCCGCGGCCGAGACGCGTGACTCCCGCGAGGCGCCGGTGGCCCGGCCGGCCGCGCTCACGTTCACGCTGCTCGCGTTCGGCGTGTCCGGCTTTTGCAGCATGGTCTACGAAGTCGCGTGGGCCCGCGTGCTCGAGCTGGTCATTGGCTCCTCGGTCTATGGCGTCACGACGATCCTCGTCACGTTCCTGTTCGGCATCGCGCTGGGCAGCTTCGTGTGCTCGCGCGTGGTGCGCGGAGGCTGGGCCCGGCCGTTTCATCTCGGCGTGCTGCTGGTGTTTATCGGGATCAGCGCGTTCGCCACGATGCTGTTCTTCCGCGAGCTTCCCTATTGGTTCCTCACCACGTTCAAGCTTGTCAAGCACAACTACAACCTGGTGCTGCTCGCGAACTTCGGGCTGTCTATGGCCGTGATGCTCTTGCCGACGCTGCTCATGGGCATGACGTTCCCCATCGTGGTGGGCATCTACACGCGGGACGTGAGCGCGGTGGGCGGGAGCGTGGGCGAGGCGTACTGCGTCAACACGGTTGGAGCGATTCTGGGATCGTTTGCGGCGGGCTTCGTGCTGCTGCCGCTGCTGGGCGTGCAGACGACGATCCTTGTGGCCGTCGCGGCGCACGTGGCCGTGGGCCTCGGGCTCGTGCTCCAAGCCGCGGATTGCCGGGCGCGCACGAAGCGGCTGGTCGCGGCCGCGGTCGTCGTGTTTGCCGTCTCCGCGCCGGTGTCGCTGCCGAAGTGGAACAGCCTGCTCATGTCGAGTGGCGTGTATAACTATGCGGAAGCGCTCAACATGGTCCCGCGCGCGCAGTTGCGCGCGATTTTCGGGGGCCAAGGCGACAAACTGCTCTACAGCTCCGAGGGCATGACGGCCACCGTGTGCGTGGCGGAGCGCCGGAACGGCGAGCGCTACATGCGCCTGAACGGCAAGGTGGACGCGGCCACGGGCGACCTGCCGACGAACGTCCTGTTCGCCCACCTGGGGCTGCTCTTTCGGCCGGACGCGAAGAACGCGTTCGTCGTGGGCTACGGCAGCGGTGTCACCTCGGGGTCCGCGCTCTGCTACCCC
>JAJRTI010000507.1 GCA_024278415.1 Planctomycetota bacterium
CAGCGGCAGGTGACGCTGCTTGCCGAGGTCGAGGGGAACATTCCGTCGGTCGTGTCCCGGCTTCGCGAGCGTTTCCGAGCGATTGCGCTGCCCGATGGCTACAGCATCGACTTCACCGGCCAGTACAAAGCGCTCCTGGAGACGGCGTACGAACTGGCCTTCGTCGTCGCGGCCGCGGTGGCGCTCATCTACCTCATCATGGTCATTCAATTCCACTCGTGGGTTCAGCCGCTTGTGATTTTGGCCGCAGTTCCGCTGTCGTTCGTCGGCGCGCTCGTGGCGCTGCTCGTGACTCGGCAGGGCGTGGACGTGTCGGTGGGGATGGGGGTGGTGACGCTGGTGGGCATCTCGGTGAACAACGCGATCGTGCTGCTCGATTACGCGAACCGCCGGGCGGCCGCGGGCGAGGGAGCGCGCGACGCGTTGCTCTCGGCCGCGTCGGTGCGGTTGCGCCCCATCCTCATGACGGCGCTCACCACCATCTTCGCCCTCCTCCCGACGGCCATCGGCGCGCACGTGGGGTCGAAGCTTTTCCAGCCTTTCGCCATCACCGTGATCGGCGGGCTTCTCTCGAGCACAGCGGCCACGCTGCTCGTCATCCCGACGTTGGCGACGATGGCCATGGCGGTGAGGAAGCCGGCAGATCTCAGATGAACAGGTTCACGTCCGAGGTCTCCGCGTGGCCGAGATAGGCGGCCACGCCGCCCTCTTCGACGCCGTCGATGAGTTCCTCCCGTTTGATTCCCATCACGTCCATGCTCATCGTGCAGGCCACCAGGCGCACGCCTTGCTCTTTGGCCAATTCGATGAACTCGGGCAGCGAGTGCACGTTCTTGTTGCTCATGACCATCTTCATCATCGCGGTGCCCATGCCGGCCATGTGCATCTTCGACAGCTTAAGCTTGGTGGGGCCCTTGGGCATCATCATGCCGAACATGCGGTCGATCAGGCCTTTCTTCACCGGCGGGCTTGGGTTCTTGCGCAACACGTTGAGGCCCCAGAAGGTGAAGAACAAGGTCACCTTTCGGCCCATCGCGGCCGCGCCGTTGGCGATGATGAACGCCGCGATCGCGCGGTCGAGATCGTTGCTGAACACGACAATCGTCTTGTCGTTGCCGGCCGATGCGGCGGCCGCCGGCGCGGCCGCGGGTTGAGCCGACTCGCCGGGCACGCGCACGCGGCCCACCAGCTTCCCGTCTTCGCGGTCCAATGACAGCAGCTTGTAGCCGGTGCGGTCGCACCAGGCGGGCAAGTCGGATGCGAACCCGGGGTCGGTGGCGGAGATTTCCAGCACGTCGCCCGGCTGGAGGTCTTTGACTTTCTTGTTCAGTTCGACGATGGGGCCGGGGCATTGGAGGCCGCAGGCGTCGAGCGTCGCCACGGTGATCGATGCAGCGGGTTCGCTGGTGGCTTCGTTTTGGGGTTCAGACATAGGAGCCTCCTGGTCGTCGGTCTGAAGGGTGGTGGCATAGGTGGCCCAGCCGCCGCTCAGGTTTCTCACGTTGGGAAACCCAGCAAGCTTGAGCGCGCGGCAGGCGATGTAGGATCGATGGCCGTTATTGCAGTAGGCCACGATCGGCTTGTCTCGCGGCAATTCGTCCATGCGCGTGCGCAACGATTCCAGGGGGATGTGCGTCGATCCCTCCAGCCGGTGCAGCACGACCTCGTCGTCCGTGCGCACGTCGAGGAACAGCGCGCCCTTCTGGCGCCACTCGTCCACCTCGTCCCAGTAGATGTAGTCCATGTCGCCGCGCAGCATGTTCGACGCGACGAACCCGGCCATGTTGATGGGATCCTTGGCCGCGCCCCACTGCGGCGCGTACGCCAATTCGAGCCCCTCCAGATCGAACACCGTCATGCCCGCGCGCATCGCGGTGGCGAGCACGTCGATGCGTTTGTCCACCCCGTCGCCTCCGACGATCTGCGCTCCGAGGATTTTGCCCTCATCGGGCGTAAACAGCAACTTCATAGCCATGCGCGAAGCGCCAGGATAGTAGCTGCCGTGGTTGTTGGGGTGCAGATAGCATTTGGCATACGTTGCCCCCCGGCGTTTGAGGGTTTTCTCGTTGCTGCCCATGCCGGCCACGGCCAGGCCGAAGACGCGCACCATCGCGGTCCCTTGCACTTTGTCGAAATGCGAATCCCGGCCGCACATGTTATCCGCCGCCACGCGCGCCTGCCGGTTCGCCGGCCCGCCCAGCGGCGTGAGCGTGGGCTCGCCGTCCACAAAGTGCACGTTTTCCACCACGTCGCCCGCGGCGTAGATGTTGGGATCGCTCGTGCGCATGTGCTCGTCCACGACCAAGCCCTTGAGGCCGCCAATCGTGAGGCCGGCTTCCTGCGCGAGCTGGACCGCCGGCTTGCCGCCAATGCAGAGGAGCGCCAAATCGCAGTCGATAGCGCTCTCGTCGCTCAGGTGTACGCGCATCTTTGTTCCGTCTTGGGAAAACGAAGCTACGCCGCACCCCAAGACGAGCTGCACGCCGTTCAGCTTGAGTTCCTGGTGCACGTGTGCCGCCATCTCGGGATCGAGCGGCAGCATGACTTGCGGCTGAAGTTCCACGATCGTCACGTCAAGCGACAGGCGGCGGAGCATCTCCGCCATCTCGAGGCCAATGAACCCGCCGCCCACGATGACCGCGCGCGTGGCGTGGGTCGTCGCGATGTGGTTCTTGATGGCATCCGCGTCCGCCACTGTGCGCAAGGTAAAGATGCCGTCAAGGTCTATTCCGGGCAGCGGAGGCTTTATGGGCTCCGCTCCCGGCGCGAGCAGCAGCTTGTCGTAGTGCTCGCGGTACACCTCGCCGGTGTCGAGGTTCTCGACTTCGATCTCTTGGCTCTCGCTCAGAATGCGCTTGACCTCGGACCGCATGCGGACATCGATGGCGTATCGGGCGTTGAGTTGATCCACGCTCGACATGAAGAGGCGCTCTCGCTCGGCGATCTCGCCTCCGATGTAGTAGGCCAGCCCACAGTTCGCGAACGAGGGATACTCGCCGCGGTCGAACATGATGATCTCGGCATCCGCGTCGAGACGCCGGGCGCGAGCGGCCGCGGTCGCGCCGCCTGCCACTCCTCCCACAATAAGCAATCGCATGGAAGACTCCTTCTGTTCTGGTGACATTTCAGTTGAACCACAGGGGATGATGGAAGAGGGATGGGGGATCACCGCACCGCTGCGGCGAGCCCTGCGGTGGCGTTCGCCGAGCCGCCACAAGCGGCCGATTTCGTCCGACAGCACGAGCGCCCACGCGGCCAGAGATGAGGGACGTCTCGGTAGCGGCGAGCACGGAGAACCCCATCGAGACACCTACCGGCGTTTCG
>JAJRTI010000508.1 GCA_024278415.1 Planctomycetota bacterium
ATATACTCTATGCGTCAACCTAGAGCGACGACCTGGCGAGCGCCCCATGGCAGAACACAAGAAAATCATCGCACGCAATAAGCGAGCGCGGTTCCGCTACGAGTTGCTCGACAAGTTCGAGGCCGGCCTCGCACTGCAGGGCACCGAAGTCAAGTCCCTGCGCAATGGCAAAGCCAGCCTCGAAGAGAGCTTCGCCCAACCGCGTGGCGGCGAACTGTTCCTGCTCAACGCGCACATCCCGCCCTACGAACAGGGCAACATCAACAACCACGAACCGACTCGCCCGCGAAAGCTCCTCCTGCATCGCCGTGAGATCAGCAAGATCATCGGCCGCGTGCAGGAGCGCGGGTTCACGCTCGTGCCCACGGAACTCTACTTCCGCAACGGTTACGCCAAGGTGGAAATCGCCCTGGCCCGCGGCAAGAACGTGGCCGACAAACGACACGCACTGAAAAAACGTGAGGCCGAGCGCGAGATGGCCCGAGCCCAGAAAGCGAGGTGATAGCTGACGCAAGACCGTTCTTGCCGAACGAGCCCATCTGCCTTGCCCCCCGACATTGACTCATGGGGGCGAACTGGATTCGACCGGGTAGAATGAGGCGTGAGTGGCGCGTCGAGGTTGTCAGGCGGCCTCGTAAAACACCTGGCACACACTAATAAGTGCTGAACCTCAGTACCGAATGGCTGCGTAAAGCAGCCACGTCCGGTCGGTCGTGCCTGCGAGGCCGACCAGGGCGCCAATCCGCAGGCCCCTCCAAGCTGATTCCGATCGGTGGCGGCGAGCGAGGGTATCTCTCACCGATCTGGCCCTGGCCGCAGCCTGTTGGTCGGCGGCGTCCGAGGGCGAGACTTAAATGATCAAATATGCGCGTAGAAGCTCACGCTGAAATGCCACGGGACGCGGGTTCGATTCCCGCCGCCTCCACACCCAAGCCGGCGTTGCTAACCACAGCGCCGGCTTGTCTTATGTCCCTCCTCGGCGCATGCCGCCTGCAGCGCCACATATGCGCCACACTTTCTGGCCGCATCAACGATCTCGCCTGCCGCTTCACCCACTACGTGAAGGCGTCATGATCGAGCCCTTCCATGCACGTTCACGGCCAGATCCTGCGTGGCGTGACGCGCCGGCTCATGGGCCTCCTTGGGTTGGTTTCCGGCTCCAACACGAATATGATGTGGGCGTTTCTGGCCGCGTGGGAGTCGCTCTTGCCTTCCCCCAGCTTCCGCTTCGGTATGCCCGCGCATGCCCCGCGCGGATTGCGTCGGAGCCCGAGGGCTCAACGCTGCCGTGGCAATGATCGACCTCGACGTGAACAAGGCCATCTTCCGCTTCCCGCAGGGCATCGCGGTGCGCGATGACACGTGATGTGTGGACCGCATCAACGGCCTCGAGTTTGGCGAAGATGGCACGTATCACGAGGAGGTGTCGCTCACACCCGCCGAAGTTGACAAGAAACTCTTGGACAAGGCCGACCAGGCATGGCGGGAACTCGTGGCCGCCATGCCGCCGGCCGAGGTCGAAGCAGATTTCGCAGCGGAGGTCGGTCACATCGTCGAAGCGGCGAGGCGCGACCTGCTCGCATGACTGCACCCAATGGAGAACCCTCGACATGCCCAACATGAACGTCTACTGGGGCGACATGCACGACAACGTGTTCCAGCATGCGGATTGCCCCGTCACGCTCGAAGAGAACTTCGACTACGCACAGGAGCACTTGGACTTCTACGCACCCGCGCTTTATGTGGCTACCCGCGTGGCTGTTGAGGCTGTGGACGGCACGACTTGCAGCGGCCGGCCCGTGGCCATCGCGTTCGAGCGCTGGAGAGAGCCCGAGCAGATGGCCCGGGAGTGGGCCGCGGTGCAGGAGATGACGCGCTCGCACCACCAACCGGGAGCGTTCGTGACGTTCCCAGGATACGAGTGGCAAGGCGATGGCCGCTACGGCGACCACAACGTCGTGTTCCGCGAGGAAGGCGGTGTGATCGACCGGGTCTTGACGCTGCCAGAGCTGTACGCGGCGCTGCGCGGCAAGGACGCGATCGCCATCCCGCACCATACGGCCTACGAGGTCGGTGCGCGCGGCAAGGACTGGAGCGTGCACGATGAGACGCTGTCGCCGTTCGTCGAGGTGTTCAGCGTGCACGGTTGCTCGGAGACCGACGAGGAGTGGATCGGGCTGCGCAGGAACACCAAGATGGGGCCTGGGATCGGAGGCAGCACGTACCAAGACGCGCTCGACCGCGGGCTGCACGTGGGAGCCATGTGCTCGACCGATGGCATGGGCTCCTTCCCCGGCCGCTACAACTGGGGGCTCATGGCGTGCCTTGCGCCGGAGCTGACGCGCGACGCGCTGTGGGATGCGTTCCTCCAGCGCCGCGTGTACGGCGTGACCGGCGACCGCATTGAGTTGGCGTTCCATGTGAACGACGCGGCTATGGGCAGCCGGATCGCTGTCGATGGCTCGCGTGATATCCGTGTGTCCGTGACAGGTTCCGATGCGTTGGATCGCGTCGAAGTGCTGCGCAACGGCCAAGTGGTGCATACCTACTGCCACCAAGGCACGTGGCGCGTTCCCGCGCCCGGCCAACGCCGCCGGTTCAAGGTCCGCATCGAGACCGGCTGGGGACCTTTCGCACGAGAGGTGGGCCCTCAGGCGGCCAAGGAATGGCGGGGCACGATGACGCTGCCTGAATCGGCCCACTTCCTGGGGTGCGAGCCGTGCTGGATCAGCGCCGGCCAGTCGCGGCCTAGCCTCGATGGCAACAAGGCCCGGTTCACCGTATTTGCGCCCCAACTAGATCCCGTCGAACTCTCCATTTCACGACAGCAGAACGCGAACGTGTTCGAGTTCGAGGCCGACGCGTCTGACCCGGTGGCCATCGATGTCGCCGGGATGAGCCTTCGCGCACCAGTGGCGGACCTCTGCGCGGGCAGCCGCGTGCTGTGGGACAGCGATGGCGCCCGCGGCCTGCTGGAGACGCGGTTCGGTATCGACCTCGACGGGCTCGAACGCCCGACGATCAACTACCTGTATGCGCACAAGGCCAAGCTGCACCGCTGCATCCCCGAGGCCGGGTACACGGCCGCCTTCACGTTCGTCGACGACGAGCCGCTGAGTGGGGAAACCAACTACCGCGTGCGCGTCGAGCAGCGCAACGGCCAGCGCGCCTGGTCGAGCCCGGTGTGGGTGAGACCCGCCTCGGCTTGAGGAATCCTTGCGTCGCTCTCTCGCCCGCTCGGCGACCGTCTGCCCGTGCTTGCGTGGCAGATCCCGAACACGCCCACAAAGGGCCCCTGTGCGGACCGTGAGCTTCGGCCCGTCTGTGGGGAAGTGCAATCGCGCGTTCGGCCGCAACGTCGAACAGTCCTCCGAGCGCCGCGGACCGTTTTGCCGGATTGCGCCGGACGGAGTTGCAACCGCGGCCAGCCGCTGGCTGATGGCCGCTCAGAGGAGACCCGATGCCATGACGCCAAGAGACCGCATGCGAACCGCGCTCAGCGGCGGAACGCCGGACAGAGTCCCGACGTTTCTGTGTTACCACGGCATGTACCTCAACCGGCATACCACCCTTGAGTATTTCGCCGAGTATCGCCGGCGAATGGAAGCGGCCGACAGCCACCCTGTTGACCCGTGTGAAGACCTGGAGATTCGGCGGCGGGCCGTCAAACAGACACTCGACCTGTTCACTGGCCGCGTGGACTTCCAGTTTGGGTTCCCCTCCATCCAGCCCCTCCAATGCGAGACTCTCACGAAGCGGTACATCGATCTCGCTACGCAGTACGTTGACACCGGCGACGTGCGCATTGTCGATGACGGCGATGGCGCGAGAGTGGCAGGCATCACTCCGCACGGCAATTGGGATCGCGGCTCAAAGCTCGACACCGAGGCGGAGGTGGACCGGTATTTCGAGCCGGCGCCGACGGCATCTTCCCCCACGCAAGAGCCCGCGGACGATCCCTATTCGGACCTCCGAAAGTTGCATCGCGACGCCATCGCCGATTGCTTTCGAGTGGGGAGCTTCGCCGCGCCCTTTGTGTCCTCAATCGGGGCCTTCAGCTACGAGGGCGCGATGATGGCCATGCACGATAGGCCCGAGGTTTTCCGATACTTCATCAAGCGCGCCACGGAGGATCGGCTCGAGCGAATCCCTCCAAGCGGCCGCGTCGACGGATTCTGGTTCGACGAGTACTACACCGACGTGATTTCGCCAAGGGACTACGAGGAGTACGTCTTCAAGCCCAACGTGGAGATAGCAGAGGCCCTGCGCGAGCGCGGCATACTGACCATGTACTACTTCTGCGGCGACATCATGCCCAAGATTGTCCCTGGGGCGTTGCCCCAGGGACAATCGCATATCGAGAACCTGGCCCCGCGCTGTAGGCGCCAGACACGATCCTTGTCTCGCTCTTTCAGAGCGACGGTGCGTTGCTGGGCATGTGTTCCTGGGGCGTTGCCCCAGGCTATCAGTGTTGCAGC
>JAJRTI010000509.1 GCA_024278415.1 Planctomycetota bacterium
CGCCTACTCCGGCACCACTTCGCTGTTGAGCAGGTGCTGCACGTAGAAGCGGTAGTGCTCGTATCCCGGGGGCCGGCCCACGAAGCCCGTCATGTCGCCGGGGTCGTTCGTTTCGTAGAGCCGCACGATCTGCGGGGGGGCGTCGTGTGTGCGCAGGAACTCCAGCACGGCCTCGTGCAAGCGCTGGGCCTCGGCCGGGTGCGCGTCTACGACGTTCGTGAGCTGCTGCGGGTCCGCGGAGTTGTCGTAGAGTTCGCGCAACGCCGGGTCGGGCCGGTCGAGGAGCGTCCACCGGCCGTCGCGTGCGACAATGGGATGCGACTTCCCGCGCATGTCGATCGCGCCGCCCGCGGAGATAGCCACGTCGCGCACGTGACACGACTCCCCGCGCAGCAGCGCCGCGTACGACGTCCCCTGCGCGCGCGCCATGGGGCCGAGGCCGGCCAAATCGAGAAGCGTCGGTGCGAAGTCCGCGGGCTGCACCAACTCCGCGAAGCGCTGTCCCGCGGCCTCGCGGCCGGGCATGCGAACCATCAGTACCGTGCGCGCGATTTCGTCGTACGTGCACGCCTTGGTCAGCATCTTGCCATGCTCGTTCAGGTGCGTGCCGTGGTCCGACATCCAGACGACGCACGTGTCCTCGCCCAACCCCAGGTCGTCGATGGTCTGAAGGATGCGGCCGAAGCACCGGTCGACGAACGTGACCGACGCCTTGTAGCGCGCGATGACATTGTTGATCTCCGCGTCGGTCAGCAACGCCGGGGCGGATACGTGCATGATGTACTGGTCGCCGGCGTACCCCGGGTCGTACAGGTTGGTGTACTTCTCGGGCGGGCAGTTGGGCTCGTGCGGGTCGAACGCGTCGACCCAGAGGAAAAACTTGTCGTGGTTGCGGTTCCGCTCCAGCCAGCGGATCACGCGCTGGCACGTGCGGAAGGTGGCCGTGTCCTCCTCGTTGCGCTGCCCGCGCACGTTGCGCAGGTACTGGGCGATGCTGCGGTTCGTCTCCTTGGGGTTGCAGACTTTGGTGTCCTTGCTGTACGGCAGGTCGATGGGGTCCGAGTCCATGCCGTAGCGGTCGATCTCTTGGCCGCGGATGAAGTCCCACGCGTTGAACGGCCAGTCGAAGTTGTGGCCGCCGTTGATCAGGTGCGGCGTATCGCAGATGAGCTGCGTCACATATCCGTTGCGCCGAAGGATGTCGGGCAATGTCTCCTTGTCGAACGACAGCGGCAGCCACGGGTGGAACGGCTCGCCGTAGCGGCCGGTGAAGAGGTCCGTGCGATTGGGGATCGTGGGAAAGCTGCCCACGTACGCGTGGTCGAAGACCGCGGCCTGCTCCGCGAACGCGGCCGCGTGAGGCGTGATCACGTCCGTGGCGCCGTACGCGCTGAGGTGGTCCGGGCGCAGCGTGTCGTTCATGATGACGACGAAGTTCATGGCGTCTCCTTCGGGGGGCTTTGCCGCGATGTCGCCGGTGACCATACTGATTGTTTCCTGGTTGACAAGCCGTATTGGATACCGGAATCGAGCGTATCAGGCAAGCTTCGGTCCAGGCGCCGATGCGTTGCCCATTCGTTGCTATCCCAAACAGAGCGAGAGGCAACGAATTGATAGAACGCAACGAATCCTCCGTCCGCCGAGCCGCCCCTTTCCGCATCCGTGGGTACGCCCTGCCATCCGTGGGATCTTGTTCTGTCTGCAGCGCAGCGAGGTCACACCCCAAGATTCGCACGCGGAACCGTCACAGCCACTCGATCACGACCGCCGCGTGCGTATTGAACGGCGGCGCGTCGACCACGAGCCCATCCGCGTCGCGGCGGGCATCCGGCTCCGTCCCTCCCGGCTCCATGCGCACAGTCGCGGCTTTGCGCGCGTCGCGCACGCGCACTTGCACGCCGCTGACACAAGTTGGAGACTCGACTATGTGCGGCATGGCCGTGCGGCCGTCAGGCTGGTACGCCACGAGATGGACGACCGTCTTGCCCTGGCCTTCGGCCCAGTAGGCTTGCACGCACGCCGGCCCCACCCGCTCGACGGAGACGCAGCGCGTCACGCGCCGGACCATGCTCTGGAGCACGTATTTGGCCCCGGGGTTGCCGCGCTGCCACACGTCGCTCGCGAGGGGGAGTGCGCAGAAGATCACCTGGCCTTTGCCAAAGCTCTGCTGCGCCAGGGCCAGCGCGGCCAGCGTCTCGCCCGGCGGCTTCGCGCCGATCTGGTACGTCTCCCCCGGCGCCACGAAGGGGGCGAGCACTTCAGCGCCGTCCGCGCGCACCTTCGCCGCCATCCCGCGCACCGGCACGGCCGGCCGGAACTCGTCGCCCGCGCGCCAGAAGCTCTCCGCGGCGGTGCCGCGCAGGCGCAAGTAGCCCAGGTCGAACTCGTGCAGGCCTTCGCTGGCCAAGCCGGTGATGCGCTCGAATACGCCCGTGTCCGCCGCGTCGTCGGGCTCCTCCGGGTCGACACATCTGGGGAGGCGGCCGACCACGACGAGGCCGCCGCCTTGCGCGACGAAGCTCTCGATTGCTTGGCCCGCGCTCCGCGACACAAACGCTTGCTCCGGCACGACGAGGGTCTGGTAGCGATGAAGATGCGGCGGCAGGTCCGCGTCGTAGAGGATGTCCGCAGTCAGGCCGTCGGCGATGGCCGCGAAGTAGGCGCCGCGCAACGGCGCATCCTTCACCGGCCAGTTAGCCCCTTGGCCGCGGATCGTCTCCGGGCTCGACAGAATCGCGATGTCCGCTCGACGCGCCATGCCGCTGGCCAGCGCGTTGCGCTCGGAAGCGAAGTGGAAGCCGCCGGCCAGGAGGCGCATGACCTCCGCGTCGGGTTCGACGGCCACGGGCTGGAGAAGGTCGCCGATGAACAGCTTGCCTCCGGCCGCGAGGCCGGTTGCGAACTCGGTTTGGATCGTCTCCGGCGTGCGGCACGTGAAGTCCTGCCAGCTATGGAGCATGCGCTGCGTCATGAGGTCGGCCGGCTGCTCGCGCCAAGCCCACGCGGCGAGGTTGAACGCGGTGTCGAACGTGCAGTTCTGCATGGGCGGGTCGCCGGTGAGGTACC
>JAJRTI010000510.1 GCA_024278415.1 Planctomycetota bacterium
GAGCAGGTCGAAGTTCACGAGCGCCGGCGCGTCTTCGCCGCCGTCGACCTGCGCCTCGACTCCGTCCACGAGCCCGGCCCAGAAGAAGTGCCGCGAGCCTTCGCCGAAGAGCGGCCCGGTGTGCGTGTCGCGCATGTATTGTAACAGCTTCGCCTGGAGGTCGCGCCGGCACGCGAGCGAGCCGGCCAGGGGCTGGGCCGGGTCGAAGTCGCAGTAACGCCAGGGCGCGATGCAGGTGTGCACGTCGAGGTACGCGGCCGTGGTCTGGAAGCGTTTGTGGATTTCGGGCGAGTTTTGGGCCGCGAACTTCAGCGCCCACGCGGGCCGCAGGCCCCAACTCTGCACCTTCGTGCCTTTGTGATACCACGCCTTCCAGAACTTGCCGTCCGGGCGCCGCGCGGCCGCGTCCTCGGTGTAGGACGGCGCGTCCGGGTAGAGGTCGATGTAGTTCTCGTGCAGCGAGAAGACGTAGCCCAGACGCTTCGCGGTCGCGCCCAGGATCTTCATCTTCGCGTCGCCGCCCATCTTTGGGTTCGCCGGGATGTGGTCGGGCAGTTTGACGTCGTACCCGTACCGCTGCCACACGTGGTAGATGATCGCGACCTCGTCGAGGCCGTACGACTTGAACGTTTCCAGCATCCTCGCGCTCGCGTCGAACTGCCCGCCGGTCCACATGTCGAGCATCATCTTCGGCCCCAGCAGCTTGCGATACGGAGACGCCGGATGTGGGATGTTCGGCAGCACTTCGTCCATGTCGGGTGAGACCGCGACGTAGCCGGTCTCGTCGAGCGGGTTCCGCTTGCCATCGAGCTTCTTGAGGTAGCGCGCCTCGGGGCCGGGCGCTTCGGACGCGTGGGACTGGGTCCAGTCCATGTAGCTCATCGCGAACGCCTTCTGTTCGGGCAGGTAGCTCACGTTCTGGTAGTAGAGGTACGGCACGGGGATCGTGCGGCGCAGGCCCACGCCGGCCACGCGGCCGAGCGAGACGCGCTCGATGGCGAGGTCGTCGGACTTGGCCGCGATCACGAGCGCTTTTCCGACGATGCGGAAGGTCCAGGTGACGGTGGCGGACTCGTCGCCTCTTGTGTAACGCCAGGTCGCGCGCAGCGCGTTGTCATCGACATTCGTGGAGAGGAGCTTCGCCGTCTCCGGCGCACCATCCTCGAAGAACACGCCCCCGCCCGCGCAGGGGCGGAACGGTTCGCCACCGTCCACGCGCACGGTCACGTCGTCGAGCGACCCGCTCGCGGGCGCGTAGGTGTAGGCGACGCGGCAGTCGTCGCCTTGGTAGATCAGTTGGAACGCCGCGCCCTCGCGCTGGATCGAGTTCTTGTGCGCGAGCTTGCTTGAGGGCGTGATGCCTTGGCCGCGGCGGTTGCTGGCGCGCAGCAGGCTCGCCTTCGACAGCACTCGATACGCGCGGGTCTTCGTCATCTAGCCCACCGCGAACGTGAGCGATTCGTCCGCCGAACCGACGATGATCTTGGGGTCGACGAAGCGCGAGAAATCCCAACTTGCTTTCATCTTCGGCCCGGGCTCGGTTTGGATGCGCAGCACCACGCGTTTGCCGGCGTACGGCGACAGGTCGAACTCGAACGGCTTGGGCTCGCCGAGCGAGTAGTGCTCGCGCATGAGTTCGCGGGTCTTGCCCTCGCACGTGAGCGCGACGCTGAACGTGACGCCGTCGCTCTTGACGACCTGGCCGTCGACCGTGGCCACGTCGCGGCGCATCGCGATGGCGAAGGAAAATGTGATCGGCTTCACGTTCGGCAATTCAAGTGGATAATCCACAAATGCCGGGCCGGCGCCGGCTTTCCAGGGGCAATGCAGCAGCAGCGCCGGCTTGCCATCGTGCACCTGCGGCAGGAACGCGACGCCGACGTCTTGGGTGAAGTGGCCGGTCCACGAGTCGGGCAGCCACACCGGCGCGGGGTCCTTGCCCACGCGCTGATATCCGATGCGGTACGCGCCCACGTCGAGCAGCGACGTCGCGCCGGCCGGGAGCTTTACGGCCATGTCGTCGAGCGACGCGGCGTGCAGGGCCGAGTGGAGGGCGATACTGATTGCGAGGGCAAGTGTGGGTCTCATGGATGTTCTCCAGTCGGTGGATCGTAGATCGGAACGCGAAGGCCTGTCTGCGTGCGGCACGCACAGGCAGGCGTTCCGCGCCGCTATTCGTCAGCGATCCGCGCGCACACCGGGTGCGTGAGCCGCTGCCAGTCGCGCTCCGCAAACGACGCGTCGGGCTGCTCGCCGTGGACCACGTAGCTCATGCGCGCCGGCTTGGCCTTGGGGCCGACGAAGCCGATGGCGCCCATGTTGCCGCCGTCCCAGTACGCGATGTGGTTGTACTGGCCGAGCGCGATGCACGAGTGCGCCCAGCCGCGGCCGAGCATGGCATACCAGCGGGGGTTCTTGTTCTTGCCGTACGTCGCGCTGTTCTCATCGCCCTTGCCATCGACCTGCGCGGTGATGCCTTTGTCGTCGACGTACGTGGCAGGCAACTTGTAGTGCGCGCGGCTGTACAGGCCGCCGGCCGGCCCA
>JAJRTI010000511.1 GCA_024278415.1 Planctomycetota bacterium
CCACCATCTCAGGCAAGCGCTCGGCCATGTCCCGGAGCGTGAGGTCTTGGGCATCGCGCAAGACCGCGACCGTGAGGCCGTCGTCCGTGGCGATCGCGACGCCGAGGTGGATGCCGCGCCACTTGATGATCTTCCCGCGGTACCAACTGCGGTTGACCTCCATATTCTGCTGCACGGCCTTCACGACCGCGCGCATGACGAGGTGCGTCACCGTGGCGCCATACTGCGCCTTGAGTTCGGCTTTGTGCTCGATCAGCTCCGTCACGTCGCAAGCGCGTGTGACGTAGAAGTGCGGGATGACGTGCTTCGCGGCGACGACGCGTTTGGCTTGGGTCTTGAGCCGGAAGGACGCGTCCACGACCTCGGCTTCGCCCTCCTGGACCGCGATGGGCGGCAGCTCTTCGTCCGCGGAACGCGCGGCCGGTGGCACGTCCGCGTCGACCACGTCGTGGACGGTGACTTGGCCCGCCGCGCCGGTGCCGTCGACCTTGGCGATGTCGATGCCATGCTCTGCCGCGACCGCCTGGGCCAAGGGTTCGGCTTGGGCCGGGGGCTCGGCCGGCGCGGCATGCGCCACGGCCTCTATGTCCGCGGCGACGATGCGGCCGCCGGGGCCGGAGCCTTGGATTTGCGTATAGTCGATGCCCTGTTCAACGGCCAGCCGCCGGGCGTACGGCGAGATCGCGACTCGGCCATCGCTGGCCGGCCGGGGCGGTGGAGGTGGTGTGGTGGGCGCAGGCGTTGGCGGGGCCGGCGCGGGCGGTGCTGCCGATGGCTGCGGAGGCGTCGCCGCGGGCTCGGCAGGTTGCTCGGCGGCCGGCGGAGCTTCGGCAGATACGTCCTCGCCCTCCTCCGCGATGATGGCAATCACCTCCCCGATGCGCACTTCTTCGTCGCTGCCATGAAGGATTCGCGAAACGACCCCGGAACGGAAGCACTCCAGCTCCATGACCGCCTTGTCCGACTCGACCTCCGCGAGCACGTCGCCCTCCGCGACCGCGTCCCCCTCGCTCACCTTCCACTCGATAATTCGGCCGGTCTCCATGCTGTCGGAGAGCTTGGGCATCTGGACTTCGTACAAGGCAGTGCTCCTCTTGGTGTGCTACCGGCGCGCGAGCGCCTTCTTCGCGGCCTGCACGACGTCGGCCGCGTGTGGGATGCAGGCTTGTTCGAGTTCCTTCGCGTAGGGCAGATGCACGTCCGCGCCAGACACGCGCTCGATCGGCGCGTCCAGTTCGTCGAAGCAAATCTCGTAGATGTTCGTCGCCACTTCAGCCGCGATGCCGCAGACCGGGGGGCATTCTTCGACCACGACCGCGCGGTGGGTCTTGGCGACGGAATCGGAGACGGTTTCTTTATCCCAGGGGCGCAGCGTGCGCAGGTCCACGACTTCCGCGTTCACGCCGTCTTGGGCCAGCATTTCGGCCGCTTCCGTGGCCACGTAGCTCATGCCGCCGTACGCGATGATGGAGACATCGGCGCCTTCGCGCGTGACGCGGGCCTTGCCGAGTTCGGCCGGCTCGATCTTTTCGGGCGCTTCGGCCACGATGTTGTAGAGGCCTTCGTGTTCGAGGAAGATGACCGGGTTGTCGTCGCGGATCGAGGCCTTGAGCAGGGCCTTCGCGTCGGCTGGGGTCGACGGGTACACGACGATGAGGCCGGGCGTGTGCGCGAAGAGGGCCTCGAGGCTGTGCGAGTGCTGGCTGCCGAGTTGATGGCCTCCGCCGCCGGGCATGCGGATGGTCACGGGAAGGTCCGCCTGGCCGCCGAACATGTAGCGCATGCAAGCGAGGTGGTTGCAGATTTGGTCCATCGCGACGTACGCGAAGTTGACCGTCATCAGCTCCGGCACCGGCCGCAGGCCGGCCATGGCCGCGCCGATGGCCGCGCCCACGATCGCGGCCTCGGATATGGGCGTGTCGAAGACGCGGTCCGCGCTGAACTCCTTCAGCAAGCCCCGCGTGACTTTGAACGAGCCCTCATACTCGGCCACGTCCTCGCCGAAGACGATGACCGTCTCGTCGCGCTGCATCTCCTCCCGCAGCGCTTGGTTGATCGCGTCTCTGTAGCTGAGTTCGGGCATGGGGGGCGGAGTGAAACGTAAAGAGTAAAAACGTAAAACGTAAGGCGTCAAACGTAAGGCGTCAAACGTAAGGCGTCAAACGTAAGGGGAGCGGCGAATCGATCCGCTTACGTTTTACGCCTTACGTTTGACGTTTGACGTTTCAACATACACATCTTCATACAGCCTCTCGACCGGCAGCTCCGATCCGGCTTCGGCGAACGCGACCGCGTCGTCCAAGACTTGCTTGACCCGCGCATCGATCTCCTTGAACTCCTCGTCCGCCGCCTCGAAGTCGTGCTGGATGATGGCCTTCATCTTGGGGATGGGGTCGCGCTGCTTCCAGTAGTCGACCTCCTCCTTGCTGCGGTACGTGGCCGGGTCGGACATGGAGTGGCCGCGGTAGCGGTAGCACTTGGCCTCGATGAAGCTGGGGCCTTCACCCGCGCGGGCGCGCTGGATCGCGCGCTCGGTCGCGGATTGCATCTTGAAGAAATCCATGCCGTCCACGACGCTCGTGGGGATGTCGTACGCCTGGGCCTTCTTCGTGAGCGCTTCGTGCGCGCTCGATCGCTGGAGGCTCGTGCCGATCGCGTAGTAGTTGTTCTCGCAGACCCAGATCACGGGCAGCTTGTAGAGCGCGGACATGTTCAACGACTCGTGGAACACGCCTTGGTTCGTCGCGCCGTCGCCGAAGAAGCACACGGCCACGCGGTCCTGGCCTTGCTTCTGTGAGCCCATGGCCAGGCCCACTGCGATGGGGCACATGCCGCCGACGATCGCGTACCCGCCGAGGAAGTGGATGTCTTTGTCGAAGAGGTGCATGGAGCCGCCTTTGCCCTTGCAGCAGCCCTCTTGGTGGCCGAACAATTCGGCCATGCACTTGCGCGGATCGCCCCCGCGGGCGAGGTAGTAGCCGTGGTCGCGGTACGAGCCCACCACGTAGTCGTCGCTGCGGAGGCTCCACATCGCGCCGACCGCGACGGCCTCCTCTCCGGTGTAGAGATGGCAGAAGCCGCCGATGCGCCCCTTGGTATACTGCTCTGCGACGCGGGTATCGAAGTCCCGGCACAGCTTCATCCGGTAGTAGACTTGCATCAACTCGGGCTTGTTCATGAAAGCTACTCTGGCCTCGCCGTATCACCGTGTTTGCGCCACGCTCCGGGGCGTACGGGTCAATGGTAGCGGCCCCATGTTGGACTGTCAAGATGGCCTCCCTTCGCCGGCAGGTAACGGCCGGGACGCAGGCGAGTGTGGCGCGCATGGGCGAGCATCAGGTAGTATGAAGTGAAGTATACCGGCAGAGCAAAGCCGCGATCGCGCTCTGGCCCCCTCACCGCCGCCACGGACGGATGCCGCGGAACAAACGAGACGACGCTGCTTGCTGCCCTCGTTTCTGGCCAGGCAATTGTCTTTACCCCGTGACCCTCTATGTCTGATCGCTTGCTTCCCCAGATCCAACTCGGCAATGCCCGCGTCAGCCGCCTCATCTGCGGCTGCAACCCCATCTTCGGCAACTCGCACACGAGCAAGGACCTCGACCGCGAGATGGTCGAGTATTTCACGTACGCCAACATCAAGGGCATGCTCAGGGAGTGCGAGGCGAACGGCGTCAATACTTTTCAGGCTGTGGCGAATATGTTCTGCGAGCGCGTGGTCGAGGAATACTGGAACGAGGGCGGTAGTATCCAGTGGATCGGGCAGACGGACTCGCAACAGGAGAATCTCATCGCCAATGTCCGCGTCGCCGCACGGTATCATCCCGTGGGGCTCTACCATCACGGCACGCGCACGGGCAACCTTTGGCGTACCGGGCGCATCGACGAACTGCGGCCGCTCATCGATGAGATCAAGTCGCTCGGCATCGCGGCCGGCGTGGGAGCGCACTTTCCCGAGATCATCGAGTACTGCGAGGACAACGACTGGGGCGTGGACTTCTACATGGCCTCCTTCTACAACGTGTACAAGACGTCCGAGGGCTGGCGCGAAAGCTATGTCGTGTCCGGAGTGCGCACGGCAGAGACGTACGACGACGCGGATCGCGACCGAATGGTCAAGACGATCCGGCAGACGCCCAAGCCGTGCTTGGGTTTCAAGATCCTCGGCGCGGGGCGACACGCGGAGCCGGCCAACGCGAGACGGATGGCGTTCGAGTACGCCTTTTCGAGCATCAAGCCGACCGATGGGGTCGTGGTGGGCATGTTCCCCAAGCACAGGCCAGAGGTGGCTGAGAACGCGGCGCTCGTGCGCGAGATTGCTGCCGGCTCGGGGACATGAGCAAAGGACGCGAAGCCTCCGACTGCGTGTCCTCGTAGCATTTCAGCGAAGTGGCAAGTGTGGCCTTGCCCCAGCCCAATGCCATCAACTTAGGGAACTCCGTCCGCGGACAAGGCACACTCCATGACCAGCCTTAGCTGGCCTTTGCTCCACCGAGACAAGCTCGGTGGGGGCAGTATTCGAAGCTCAAGTTATGGGTGCAGGTCTGAACGTACGTAGTAAACTGGGGGTTCATTCCAGTGGCGCGCCGGTGCAGAACGCAGATGCGCTGAAGGCGCATCACATCATAGCCCAGTGCAAGCTCGTTCGGCCGCGTCAGCGGGCGAACAAGCGTCGCGCTGGGGAGGATGCCGAAAACAAGCAGCCAACGCTGAAAGCGTTGCACAAACG
>JAJRTI010000512.1 GCA_024278415.1 Planctomycetota bacterium
AGTATTCCGGTACCTGGCTGTTGTACTTGGCTGAAGTGTTACGCCAAAAAAGCCGACGCCCTGCTCCGCTACCTTGCAACCGCTGCATAAGTGCGAAACTATAGGCTAGTTTTGGCACACCATTCGCGTGTGCGCCCGCGCCGGCTCGCCAGAAATTGTGGGTAAAGGGCAGGGTACTGGCCCACCACGGCCATTCGCATGCTCGTCTCGCTCGCGTTCGCCGGCGTGGGAGCCATCGCGCTCGCGACGTTTGCCAAAGGCGTGGCCTCCGGGGTGCGGGACAAGATTGTGGCGCGCGCGTACACGTTTATCGCGCCCAGCGTACTGTGCGTGCCGCTCGCGGGCTGGGTGTTCGCGGTGTTGCCCGAGCGTGCGCAGACGTTCCTCATGGGCGGGGCGCCGGCCGTCATGCTCTTCATGGCTTTCGGCTTGGCCAGCTTCGGCATCCTCGCGGTCGCGGCCATCGCGAGCCTCCTGCGCAAGGACTACTCGACGTCCACGCTCGGCGCGTGCATGCTCGTGCTCTTCGCATTCATGTCTTTCGGAGCGCTTGAGTTCGTGCGCGAAGGCTCCCGCAAGCCGTACCTGATCGAGGGGTTCATGTATTCCACCGGCGTGACCACGGCCAAGGCAGAGGGCTTAGACTCCGTAGCCACGCTCGCCATCACGCAGCGCGACGGCGTGCTCTCGGTCGCGCCGTGGAGCCTGCCGGAGGGCAAGACGCTCGGCCAACTCTCGGAGCTGGAGAAGGGCCAAGCCGTGTACGACGCCGCGTGCCTGCGATGCCACAGCGTCGTGGGGTACAACGCGATGGCTCCGCTCGTGAAGGGCTGGAGCGTGGAGACGATCCGCACGGTGATCGACCGGCTCGACGAGGTCAAGCCGGCCATGCCGCCGTTCCCGGGCAACGCGTCCGAGCAGGACGCGCTCACCGCCTATCTGCTGACACTGAACAAGTAAGGAGGAGACTGATGAATCTCGTGCCTCATTACGACATGCTCGGCTTGCCCGCCCCCCCACGTGGCTGATCCAGCTCCTCATGGCCCTCACGCTCGCGCTGCATTGGGCCTTCCTCAGCGTGGTCGTGGGCGGCGCGATCATCGTCGTGCTCCACGCGTCCAAGCCCGATCCAGGGCAGGTGAAGCTCAACCGCGCGGTCGTCGGCTGGTTTCCGTTTGCGCTGTCCATGGCCATGACCATGGGCATCGCCCCGCTGCTCTTCGTGCAGGTGCTCTACGGGAACCTGTTCTACACGTCGAATATCCTGCTCGGCTACTGGTGGCTTGCGCTCGTGCCTCTGCTGATCGTGGATTTCTATCTGCTCTACTGGGCGCGGCGACGCAGTCTGCGCGACACGCCCATGGGCGGCGTCACGTTGGCCATCGCAACAGCCATCTTCATCGCCATCGCCACGGTGTTGTCGAGCAACGCTACGCTCATGCAGACGCCTGAAGCGTGGGCCAAGATCTGGGGCGCGGGCGGCAACCGTCTCTACCTCAGCGGCCGCACGCTGCTCCCGCGTCTGCTGTTCGCAATCTTCGGCCTCGTGGGGGGCGGTGCGATCTTCTTCGCTATCTTCGGCAAGGCCGGCTGGGCGCGCGATCCCGACGCCAACCAAACGGCCATCGACAAGGGCCTGGGCATGGCCGGGCCAGCGCTCGTCGTCCAGATCCTCTTCGGCATCCTCCTCCTGGCGATCCTGCCCAAGCAGCAGCGCGCCGGCGCGCTCAGCGGCGTTGGCCTCGTGCTGTTCATCGTCTCCGGCCTTGCGTTCCTCGCGACGGCAGCGCTCACGTTCCGCGCAAGGGCCAAGACGGATCTCATCCAGGTCGTGCTCCCCGCGGCCACGTTCTTCGTCGGCCTGTTTGCGCTCGCCGGCCTGCGGGACGTGGTGCGGCAGGCCGCGATTGCGCCGCACTTCAAACTCGAAACGATGCCGGTGAACTCGCAGTGGGACAGCTTCGCGCTGTTCCTCGTCATGTTCCTCGCCGGCTTGGGCGCCGTGGCCTGGCTCATCAAACTCTCGCGCGCTTCCCAAGAGGCCGCGGCCGAGCCACAGGAGCCCGCACCGTCGGCCCAAGCAACGGGGTGACCGCCTGAATACCTTCGAGAGGATTCTGCCCGCGGCGGGGCGGGCTGGGGGCACGAACCGATCCGCCTGCGGCGGCTTCCGGCTCACGTCCCCTCCCGCTCCCGTTTGGCCTTGTCGAGCGACGTCGTGTAGAGTTCCGCAATCGTTTCGACCATCGTCTCGACCGAGAAGCGTTGGCAGTCTTGGAGTGCGGTCTGGCGCATGCGTTGTGCGCTCGCCGGTGCGCTGATCATCTCGAGGATTGCGTCGGCCAATGCCGACGCGGAGCCGGGTTCGGCCAGCAGGCCCGTCTGGCGATGCTTCACCACCTCGGGTATGCCGCCCACGTCCGAGGCCACGACCGGCACCCCGCTGGCCATGGCCTCGATGAGCGCGAGGCCCAGCGCTTCGTTGAGCGAGGGCAGCACGAACAGGTCCATGAGTGCGAGCAGCAACGGCACGTCCCGGCGCACGCCGGCGAAGGTCGTGCGATGCATGACGCCCAACTCGTTGGCAAGCGCCTCGAGCCGCGCGCGCTTGCGCCCATCGCCCACGAGCAGCAGCCGCGCGTGCGGCTGCGTTTCGAGCACGCGGCGGAACGCTTGCACGAGGAACTCGTGGCCCTTGTGTGTCTCCAGGTGGCCCACGGAGCCGATGACGATATCGCCGGGCTTGACGCGCGCCTTGGCGCGCAGCTCGGCTCGCTCGCCAGCGGCCAACGGCTTGAATGGCGACAGGTCAATGCCATTGTAGACGACGACGAGCTTCTCCGGCGGCACGCTTTCGTGCGACAGCATGAAGTGCCGTGCGGCTTGCGAGCAGCAGATCGATCCTGTGCTCCACTTCACGAGCGTGGCGTCGATCTTGAGGTGCAGCCGCGAGACGTAGTTGTAGATGCCGTGCACGTGGCCGAACACGACCGGCACCTTCGCGGATCGCGCGGCGAACCGGCCGATGAGCCCGCCGCCCCACGCGTGGGTGTGCACCACGTCCACCTGCACCTGCTGCATCTTGCGCCGCAGTTCGGCGACGTGGAACAGGTTGCGGATGCCCTGCAAGCCCAGCACCTCGACGGGGAAGCCGTCGCGGCGCAAATCGTCCGCGACCTGCCCACCGGCCTGCGTGCACCAGACGCGCACGTCGAACACCTTCGGGTCGAGCCCGCGCACGATTGATGCGATGACGTGCTCCTGGCCGCCAACCTTGAGGTCCTCGACGATGTGGACGACCTTGATGCGGTTCACGCCTCTGCCCTTCCGTCGCCCATAGCCGTGGCGATGAGCGCTCGCATGCGATGCTGGTACGTGTGCGCGGCGAGCATCGCCTCGCGGCCCTGGTCCGCAATGTGCCGGCGTTCGTCAGGGTGCGTGAGGTAATGCTCGGCCAGATCGCGCAGTTGCTTGGGATCGTGGAAGTCGTAGCACACGAGTTCCCGGCCCGATTGGAAGAGCGTGGTGATGTCACGCTTCTCATCGGTCAGCTCGAACGCTCCACAGGCGGGTGCTTCGTACACACGCGTGTTGCCCATGTGCCCGGCTTCGTCGAGCGTCTCGCCGTACCCGTCGATGTTGAGCACGATATCCGATGCGTTGAAGATCTTCACCCACTCCTGCGGCGGCACAGCCCCCCCGCGCAGGCATGCGCGCAGCGGACTGTCGTGGGCCAGCTTCTCCCAACCCGGCCCCCAGATCGCGAGATCGAAGCGCACCAACTGCTCCAGCAGCTTGGCCCGGCCGGGGTACATGGAGCCCACGAAGCAAATCTCACACGCATACCGCCCGACCTCCTCCGGCGTCAGCTCGACCGGGCGATGGATCTCAGGGTCACAGGCGAACGGCAGCCAGTGTTCGTTGTCGTAGCCCAGCGCCCGATGCTTCTCCAGGGGATAGGTGTCGCCCCAGAAGAAGTGGTCGTAGTGCGGCGCTATGCGGACCGAATCCTCGTACTGGACCGGATAGTCCTGGAACCAGTTCGTCATCACCGCGCCGGTCTCGTCCCGCACCCGATCAATCGTTTCGGGGTAGAGGTTGGCTCCTTGGTTCACGAGCACGAGTTCGGGCTGGAACTCGACGGCCTGCCGCACGAACCGGCGTTGGAGGAGGGCCATGTCCACGCGCCGCGCAAGGTTGGACCAGCGGTGCGCTCGGCCGGGCAGAAGAAACTTGCGGTGGTCGAAGACGGAAAGCTCGTGGCCCAACGCCCGGAGCGCGCGCTCGGTGTACTCCGTGAGCGCCATGAACGCGGGGTTGTGGTATCCCGAGAAGAGGATCCGCATATCTCTGGGCTCTCTCCACGCGCGGAAGCTGCATCCCTTGGGCTGGACCAAGATTCTACCCGCCGGGCTCGCGCCAAAGCAAGGGGGGGGACCGGCGCGCCTGTGACACAGGCACGGTACGCGGCCCCGGAGCCTGGCGGGCTCGGCCACAAGCGCGCACCCAGCATGGATCCTCCGGCAACGCTCGTGTAACCTATCTGCGGCCTCCACCCCTTGACTCACTGCGCCGGCAAAGGGACAATCTCCGATGGCCGTCCGCCATCCACCATGCCCCATCCACCAGCAGCCATTCCCCCACATGTCCCTCGACACCCCTCCCCCCGTACTGCTCGCCATCCTCGTGTGCGACACGGTGATCGATGACCGGCGCACGAACAAGAAGAGCCTCATTGGCCTCTTCGACCGCATCACCGCGGCCGCGCTGCCGGTGCAGCACCCGGCGCTGCATCTGTTCGTGAGCCTCACCAACGGCCGCGGCATGTGCGACGGCCATGTGCGTGTCGTCAAGTCGGACACGGACGAGGTCGTCACGGAGATGAACGGGCCCATCGAGTTCCCCGACCCCATGGCTGTGGTCGAACTCGACTTCGCGATCCACGACCTCGTCTTCCCAGAGGAGGGCGAGGATCGCTTCCAGTTTCTCGGCAACGGCTCGCTGCTGGGCGAGCGCCGGTTCGTGGTGGTGGTGGACCCGGACATGCTCGAAGAGGGGTATGAAGAGGACGAGGAAGAGTGACCCCGCTTCGGCGTGACGCGGCCGGCCCCGCGCGCCTGCGGCTCGCAATCGCGTTGGCCGTGGTCGTGCCACTGGGGTTCGCGCTGAAGTTCGCGTACCGCGGGCCGGGCGCAACCTGGGCCGCCAACCACGCTGCGGGCGTGCTCTACGAAGTCTTCTGGGTGGCGGCCGTGTGCCTGGTGTTCCCGCGTCTGAGCCCGTGGCGCGTCGCGGCCGGCGTGCTCGCGGCCACGTGCTTCCTGGAATTCCTCCAGCTCTGCCGCGCGCGTTGGCTCGTGTCCATCCGGAGCACCCTCCTCGGCGGCATGCTCCTCGGGGATTCCTTCGATTGGTGGGATTTTCCCCATTACGTCGCGGGCTGCACAATAGGCTGGGCCGCGGCCGCGTGGTGCAGGAGGGCCGGCCGACACGGCCCCGTTGACACCCACGCGCGGGCGAAGTAGACTCAGCCGTCCGAGGCGCTTGCAGTCGCCCAAGCCGCCGTGCGGGTTTAGCGGTCACGGCAGCCGCATTCGCCAGAATGCGGACGTCCTGCGAATGGCGTGATGCGTGCAGCCGCCAAGAGTCGGGCAATCGCCTTGGCCTGTGCCGAAAGAACGTTCCACCATTCCAGCCTGTCGCTGGGCTCCCTCGCCTCGTATCAACTGGAGACTCCCCCATGCACCGCGCGCACTTTGCTATCATGCTGCTGGCGCTCGCGTCCTGCGCGCCCGCGGCTGAACAGAAAGGAGCCACCGTGGACAAGGACGGCAAGGTCATCCTGTTCGAGGATTTCTCCAAGGGCATGGGCAACTGGTGGGTCGAGGGCGGCGAGCGCGTGTGGGTCGAAAACGGCCGCCTGCGCGTTCAGGCCGATCCGCCCAAGAAGGGGCCGGGCAACGTCGCCACAGTCTGGTGCAAGACGCCCCATCCGGCCAACGTGAAGGTCGAGTTCGACGCGCACGTGATCGCGTCGTCCATCGGCGTGAACAACATCAACTTCTTCCTCTGCTATTCCGATCCCTCCGGCAGGCCGCTCTTCGAAACGCGGCACAGCCGCGCGGACGGAGCGTACAAGCTCTACCACAACCTCAACGGCCACATCTTCACGTTCCTCAAACCTCCCAATGGCGCGGGCGGCAAGAATGCAGACGGGTCGGCCAAGGCGCGCATCCGCATGCGCCGCTGCCCCGGCTTTCGCCTCATGGCCGAAACGTTCGCCTACCATTGCGAGAAGGGCCGCACGTACCACGTGACCATCACCAAGCGCGGCGGCGAGATCACGTACGCCGTCGACGGCAAGGTCTACCTGAAGGAAACGGATCCCCACCCGCTGCCCGGCGGCCTCCTTGGCCTCAGAACCTTCCGCACGGATTTGTGGTGGGACAACATCAAGGTCGTGGCATTGGCAGAG
>JAJRTI010000513.1 GCA_024278415.1 Planctomycetota bacterium
CCAGGCCAAGGAACGCTGAAAGCGTTCCACAAGACTGGCGGGCCGCGTTTGTGCAACGCTTTCAGCGTTGGCGGCTTGTTTTCGGCATCCTTCCCAGCGCGGCGCTCGTTCGCCCGCTGACGCGGCCGAACGAGCTTGCACTGGGCTATGTTGTGATGCGCCTTCGGCGCATGTGCATTCTGCGCCGGCGCACCACGGGAATGAACGCCCAGTTTACTACGTACGTTCAAACCTGCACCCTTTTTTTTGGCTATTGTGTTCGGGTTCTGTTTTGGCGCATACAAAACCATGAGTTTCATCCATCTACACACCCACAGCAACTACAGCCTCCTCACAGGCGCAAGCCGCATCGAAGATTTGATCGCCTCGGCCAAGTCGTGCGGCATGCCCGCGCTCGCGCTGACCGATACGAACGGCCTCTATGGAGCGATTCCTTTCTACAAGCAGGCCAAGGCTGCCGGCATCAAGCCTATTCTTGGCGCGCACATCGAGCGCGACGGCCACGCCGCGGTGTGCCTTGCCAGGGATCGCGAGGGCTACTCAAACTTGTGCCGCATCGTGACGAACCGGCAGCTTCAAGAAACCCGCGGGGACGCGATGCGGAAGCCCGCCGAAGGCGGGATCGCATCGTGTCCCCCGAAGCTAACGGCCGGCATCGCCAAATATGCGGACGGTCTTTACGTCCTATCTAGCGACGAAGCCGTGCTGCGCCAACTCGCGGTGTGCATGGACAAGCGAAGGTTGTTTGTGCTGTTGGAAACTCCAAACACGAACGCCGACAACCAAACACCCGTTGCCCGAAAGCAGCGCAAGCGAAGCGCGCTGCGAAAGGAGACAACCGAACACCGCTCCGCCATCAACCATCCCCCATCAACCATTAACCATCTCTGCCCCCCCCTCATCGCACTCGCCGGCGAACTAGGCCTTGGCACCGTGGCTGGCAACAACGTCATGTTCGCCACGCCGGACCGATATCAGACGCATCGGGCGCTCGTCGCGGTGCGGGAGAACTGCCTGCTTGACGATCTGCGCGAGGAGCACATCGTGTCGCCCGAAGCGTACTTCAAGACGCCGGACCAGATGGCCGCGATCTTCAGGGACTACCCCGAAGCCATCGCCAACACGATGCGCATCGCGGACGACTGCAACTTAGAGCTGGAGTTCGGCAAGCCGCGTTTTCCCAAGTGCGACCTGCCGCCGGGCGAGACCGCGTTCTCACGCCTATGGCAGCTTGCGTTCGACGGAGCGCGCGAGCGCTACCAGCCGTTGCGCCCGGACGTGATCGACCGGCTCAAGTACGAGTTGGACGTGATCAACCAACTCGGCTTCGCGGAGTACTTCCTCATCGTGTGGGACATCGTCCGCTTCGCGCGCGAGCAAGGCATTCCAATCGTGGGCCGCGGCTCCGCGGCGGACAGTCTTGTCGCGTACGTGCTCGGCATCTCGAGCGTCGACCCCATCCACTTCGACCTCTACTTCGAGCGATTCCTCAACCTCCATCGCACCGACTGCCCGGACATCGACCTCGACATGTGCTGGCGCCGGCGCGACGAGGTGATTCAGTACGTGTACGACCGTTACGGCGCGGACCGCGTCGCGATGATCTGCAACCACAACACGTACCAAGCGCGGTCCGCGTTCCGCGACGTGGCGCGGGTGTATGGGCTGCCGCTCGCGGAGATCAACCGGCTCGCCGCCATGCTCCCGTACTACAGCGTGGCGAGCATCCGCGACGCGATGAAGGCCTTCCCAGAAACCCGCGGCTTCCCCATCGACCGTGAGCCGTACAAGAGCATCATCGCGCAAGCTGAGAAGATCGACGGTTTCGTCCGGCACCTCAGCATCCACGTCGGCGGCATCGTCATTGGTGACGCCCCCCTGACGACCTATCTCCCTCTGGAGCGCGCGACCAAGGGCCTCATCGTCACGCAATACGACATGGGGCCGGTCGAGGATCTCGGGCTCGTGAAGATCGACCTGCTGGGGCAACGAGCGCTCTCGATCATCCGCGACACGGTCGAGGCTGTCGAACGAAACTACGGGTCGGACTCGGAGGCTCTACCACAGAGGACGCAGAGGAGCACAGGGGAGAGGAGCGAGGGGAAGGGGGATCAGCGGATAGTGCAAGTGGGCTCGGGCTCGGATTCTGCCTCTGTGCCCCTCCGTGCCCTCTGTGGTGAGAAAGTGCCCGACAACGACCCCAAGACGCGGCGCTTGCTCATGCAGGGCAAGACCATCGGCTGTTTTCAGATCGAGTCGCCGGGCATGCGCAACCTGCTCCAGATGATGAAAGCCCAAAACATCCGCGACGTCATCATGGGCCTGTCGCTCATTCGACCCGGGCCCTCGGGCAGCGGCATGAAGGAGCGATTCATTCGCCGGCGCATGGGCTTGGAGCCCACGACTTACATGGCGCCGCAATTGGAGCCCGTGCTCAGCGAGACACACGGAGTGATGCTCTACCAAGAGGACATCCTCAAGGTCGCTCACGCCATCGCCGGCTTTACGCTCGCGGACGCCGACGTGCTGCGCAAGGGCATGAGCAAGGCGCGGTCGCCGCAACAATTCGAGGAGATGCGCACCCGCTTCCTCCAAGGCGCAGCGAAGAACGGCGTGGACGCGAAGGCGGCGAAGCAGATCTGGGATCGCATCAGCAATTTCGCGAGCTACTCCTACTGCAAGGCCCACGCCACCACGTACGGCCACATCTCGTACCAAGCCACGTACCTCAAGGCCCACTACCCCGCGGAGTTCTTGGCCGCGGTCATGTCCAACCAAGCCGGATTCTACGAGACCCGCGTGTATTTGGAGGAGGCGCGGCGCTTGGGCGTGCGCATTCTGCTGCCCGACATCAACCGCAGCGGGTTCTTCTTCCGCGCTTGGAACAACACCATCCGCATCGGCCTCATGCAAGTGCGCGGCCTCTCGCGCGCGACGATCAAATCGCTCCTCCACGCGCGCAAACAGCGCTCCTTCACGTCGCTCGCAGACTTCTGCCAGCGCGTGAAGGCCTCCTACTCCGAAATCGAGAACCTCATCCTCTGCGGCGCGATGGACGGCTTCGCCCCGACCCGGCCGGAGCTGCTCTGGCGCCTGAAGCTCATGCTCATAGGCAAGAAGCCAACGAAGAAGCAGGACAAGAACCAGTTGGACCTCTTCTCTGAATGCAACATAGCAGGCGACTACCGCTCTCCCAGCAGCCCTTCTGGAGCAGACCGCCTAATCTGGCCGTCTCGTTTCGCTGCGACGGCCCCACAGGCGGGACTCCAAACGCCTCCCCTTCCCCGCATCGCTGACTACTCGCCCGCGCAGAAGCTCGCGCATGAACAGCACATCCTCCAACTTGCAGTCACCGACCATCCACTTGCGGCGTATGAGGAAAAGCTCAAGGACTTGGACCTCACGCCGAGCCACCAGTTGCGCCGCTGCGCCGGCAAGATCGTCACGGTCGCCGGCTGGCTGGTGACCATGCGCCGCGCGGTGACGAAGAACCGCGAATACATGAAGTTCATGACCATCGAGGACCGCTTCGGCACGATGGAGGTGACGCTCTTCCCGGACACGTATCAGAAGTACGGCCACCTCCTCTGCACGTACGGCCCATACGTCGTGAACGCCCTCGTCGAGACGGAGCACGGTGCGCTCACGCTCACCGCGAATTGGATCACAACGCTGGACGACCAGGAGCGCCAGGGGGCAGGAGAGGCTGCGTGATGGGTGCGCCGCCAGAATATCAGCGGCAACACCGTTCGGTCGACGGAGAATTTCCAACGAATTCAGACAGACAACGAATGCAGGGGAGCTGAATGGGCCTCAGTTCGCGCACCGTGCGGCAAGTCACATGGCTGTCCATCGGCGTCTCAGGCCGAGAGGTTTCCCACCAAGACTCGCAGAAAGCCGTAGATGCCACAGGCTTGTAGTAGGGCGATTTATCGCCCGTCTCTGCGTCCGAAACAGCGGGCGATAGATCGCCCTACTACCAACGTCACACCTGTCCAGCGTTAGCATGTGCACCCAATGATCGCGGTAACGCACCAACCACATCATGCTCGCGACAGAATTGTTGAAACTCTGAGGGGAACTCATCCTCAAGGCTGCTTGACCAAGCCCAAGCGCGGTGTTAGCTTACGCCGGGATGTCCGTTTCCAGTCATGACGGAAGGCGAAGGCCTTCCGCTCCCAGGTCGCAAAGGACTGCTATGCTATGAGAGCAACGCGCCGGCCCCTTGTTCGGAAGAGCCTTGGCATTCTGAAGCTTGTGGCCATCAACATCCTCGTGTTCGTCCTGCTCTTCCTGCTTGCCGAACTCGGCTTCCGTACGGTTTGCTTCGTCATCGGCCGCGGCTTCACCAAGGAGAACCGCTTCATTTCTCCTTGGTTCACGGCCTATGATTACCCGCCCCCCAAGTTCGATGCCCAGGGCAACGCCTACTTCCGCCATCGCGATCGGCCGGTCACAAAGGACAAGGGCGACCTGTACCGGGTCATTGCCGTCGGCGGCTCGACCACGGCCAATATCCGGCCGTTTCTGGCTGGCGGCGTCGACTATGCGATCGCACTCGAACGCCTCCTGAACGCCGGGGCCGACAACGGCCCTTATGAAGTCTTGAATGCTGGAGCCGAAGCCTACTCGACCGCGCATAGCCTTATCAATATTTCGCTCCGCCTAGTCGACTTCGAGCCCGATCTGATCATCCTCATGCACAACTTGAACGACGCGTCCGCCAATAGCTTCGGCGACGGTGTCACCTCCGACTACTCCAATAAGTACATGCTGCCCTACTACCTGAACCCGCGCTTGCAGGCGAACCTTTCCTTTCAGGGCCTTCTCTTCCAGTCCAGGCTGCTGTGCTATCTCGACCTTCCGCAGACTCTTGCCAGGCGGGCCCGCGTGATCAGGCCCGACAACCCTACCGCCGCGGGCATGCGCATCTTCAAGCGGAACCTCAAGAGCATCATTAGCATTTGTCGCACCCATGGCATGGGCCTGCTCTTGCTCACCCAGCCCCACCAGGACACGGACCACAAGTACATCCATCTGAAAGTGGTCCAAGACTACAACCGCGCCATCGAGCAGATCGCCCGCGAGCAGAACGTGCACTTCTTCGACATGGAAGCCGCGTTTGGCAAGAAACCGAAGTTCTTCAACGACATGTTCCACTACACGCCCGCGGGCATCGAGCGATTCGCGCAGTTGCTGGCTCCAGTGGTGACGCGCATTCAAGCGGGACAGACAGGCCAAGCCACCGCGCACCCCCAAGAAAATGGCCATTGATGGCTCGGTGACACATGAAGAAGCCGCACATCGTTCTCTTGGCCGCGAACCTGGCCATGATCGTTGGCTTTGGAGGCGTGTTCTTGGTCAGGCTGAACTACGAGTTCATCATCTACGTGGGGATCATCATCTTCTTCTTGTGCTTGATCGGCGCCACGCTCAAGAGAGTCGACTACACGAGCACGTCCTTGGTGGGGCTGACCGTTAGGCCAGCGTCTGCCCTGGCCTCATCCAACCTGTGACTTCGCTTCGTGGCCGTCCCCGCCTAGGAATGGTATAATGCATTGGTTAACCGGCCCATGAGTGGAAGCTCTTCCCATGTTCGAGATCGAGTTCACCGCCGAAGCGGCCGATGATCTCCGCAACATGCGGAAGTTTGACCAACGCCAAATCATGGACGTCATCCAAGAGCAACTGTACCACCAACCGGCCATCCAGACGAGGAACCGGAAGCAGCTTCGCCCCAACGCGCTAGCGGAATGGGAGCTGCGAATCGACCGCTTTCGTGTCTTCTACGACGTTGACGAGGACGACCAACTTGTCAAAATCGTGTCCATCGGCGAGAAGCGGGGCAATGTGCTTTTCATTCGCGGCGAGGAGTTCCAGCTATGAAGATGATCCACCTTCCATCAGCGTCTGTCGAGGTGAGCGCTCTGCTGGATGAAGCAAAGCGCGAAGACCTTATCGTCAGAGCACCCGACGGCAGTGAGTTTATGCTCACGGCCGTTGACGAGTTTGATCGTGAGGTCGCCAGCACGAGGCGCAACGAGAAGCTGATGGCCTTCTTGGACAAACGGGCCCGCGAGGACAAGACAATCCCGCTAGCCGAGGTCAAGCGGCAGCTCGGCCTATAGAGCTACCCCAAGAAATCCCACAGCACCGCGCCATCCGCGTTTTTCGGGGTGGGGATGCCCAGTGCGGTGGCTAGGGTCGGGGCGACGCTGGTGATGCGCGTGGGCTTGGCGCGGCGGTAGCCAGGGCGGATGCCGGGGCCGGCGATGACGAAGTACGAGTCGTCGGAGTGGGAGCCGGAGTTCAGACGCGGCCAGTCCCACGTGCCGCGCTTCTTGGGGTCGGAGTGCAACTCGAAAAACTCCTCCTTCGTCGGCTTGTCCTCGTGGCGCGGGATCACGAACACGTCGCCCGCGAACGTCCCGGCCACGCCGAAGCGCGCAGCCTCCTCCATGGGCAGCACGGCCATGAACGCGGCGCGGCCCTGGTCGTCGGTCAGCGTGAGCAACCGCTCAATGATCCGTTCGCGAATCGTGTGGAACTCGTCGCTGTCCGGCTCGACCACGCCATCGGAGAAACGGTCGGTCGTGTTGATGTACACGTAGTGCTTCAGCGCCCACGCCTTGGCCGGCTGGCCGTCGCCTCCGGTGAGGCCCAGCTCCTTCAGCACCGCGTAGGGACCAGGCGACGGCTTGCCGCCGTAGTGCGTCGCGCCGCCGTGGTCGGACACGAGCGCAATGGCCGCGTCCGGCCCTGCGGCCTCCATGACCGTGCGCACGATCTCGTCGCCCACGTTCATAAGGCTGTCCCAGTACGCCCAGCCCTCGTCCGCGCGGTCGGGGTCGTACATCGCGTGGTCGGGATCGATCATGTGCATGCTGAGGTGGTTGGTCCAGTCGGGGCCATGCCACTTGAACATGAACAGGTCCCACTCTTCGTTGCTCAACACGTGGCCCGCGGCCTGGCGATACCAGTTGCCCATGTATTCCTGCTCTTGGAAATACGTCGCGATGTCCGACGCGTTTTGGATCACGACCTGCTGCCGCGAGCACTGGGTCACGTACGGCCCGCAGGCGTCGACGAGCTGGGCCGCGAGGCCGGCCGGATGGCAGAAGCCCTCGGCCGGGTAGATCTGGCTGAGGTAGAGGTGCACGTCCGCACCATCGCGAGAGAGCCTCACGAGCTTGCCGCGCACCTGCGCGGCCACTTGTTCGCCGTCCGCGGTGAAGGTGTGCTTGCCCCACTCCGACCACTCGCCCACGCGTACCGTGAACAGCGGCTCGCCGCCCTTCTCCCCGAACACCGACAGGGACTCGTATCCCGCCGCGCCCTTGTTGATGCGCGCGAAGAGGGACGACACCTGCCGATACATATACGGCAAAGCCGCGGCAGGGAAGGGGTTCGTCATACTGGGCGTGATGGGCATCTC
>JAJRTI010000024.1 GCA_024278415.1 Planctomycetota bacterium
GCCCTGTCGTCCCGCGGCACGAAACACCCTGGCCGCAGCCACACGCTGCACAGGCCGTCGCGGCGCCGAAACATCTCGCAGAACTGCTCGCCCACGTGCTTGGTGATGCTGTAGAGGCTGTCGGAGGGGTTGCAGTGCCGGGACTCGACAAAGGGCAGCGGCTCGTCGGGCAGGCGCTCGTATCCCGCGGCCGCGATGCTGCTCGTATAGATCACGCGGTCGACCTTCGCGTTCGCCGCGGCCTGGAGGAGGTTGTAGCAGGCCTTGATGTTGCAGTCGCAGTACTGCTCGTGGGTGTAGGGCTTCCACGGGTGGATCGCGGCGATGTGCATGACCTGGTCCACGCCATCGCAAAGGCGCTCGGCCTCCTCCCACTTGGCCAGGTCGGCCCGCACGAACTCGTGCGGCGTATCGAGTTCCACCACGTCGGTGAGCCGGAAGTCGATGTCAGGATCGGCGTCCAGCAACTGGGTCACGGTGCGTCCCAACACTCCGGCCGCGCCGGTGATGAGCAGTTTCATAGCGGGCTCCGTATGGCTGTGAAAGTAGACGAGGGCGTCGGGCTATGCTACGATCATGGCTCGCGTGGTTGTCGCTGCGTGGCGGCCCGCGCATTATGGGACTTGGCGGCTCGGATTGCCAGTCCTATGCCTCTCGCACTTGCTCGATTCCCCCGTCTGCTGTCAGGGCAACATTGCCTCATGAGCTTGCTCGACAAACTTGAGAAGCACGTGCGTCCGTACGCGGTGCCCAACCTCAGCCTCCTCATCGTCGCTTCGCAGGCGATTGCGTGGGTGTTGATCAAGGGCAAGGGGCTGTCGCCGGACATCCTCCCTCTCGTTCCCCGGCTCGTGCTTGGCGGCGAACTATGGCGTGTGCTCACGTTCGTCATCATGCCTCCTCTCGGCAGCCCGGTCGGCACGTTCTTCGCCTGGTACATCTTCTACATGATGGGGACCGCGCTCGAACACCACTGGGGGTCCGCGCGGTACAACCTGTTCCTCCTCATTGGGTACGTCGCGACGGTCGCGGTGAGCTTCCTGACTCCCGATTACCAGGCGTCCACCGCGTTCCTCGGCACCTCGGTCTTTCTCGCGTTCGCGTTTGTTGCGCCAAATTTCGAGCTGTACATCTTCTTCCTGCTCCCCGTCAAGATGAAATGGCTGGCGCTCATCACGTGGATCGGCTATGGTATGGCGTTGGCCAAGGGCCCCAACTCGGTGCGCCTGCTGGTGCTCGCATCGGTGCTGAACTACCTGCTGTTCTTCGGCAAAGACATCGTGCGCCGAGCCCAGTCGGGCCAGAAACGCATGGCCGTGCAAGCCAAACAGGTCGCCAAGAGCCGGCAGGCGTTCCACACCTGCGCGGTGTGCGGAGCGACCGACCAGTCGCATCCGCAGATGGAGTTCCGCTACTGCACCGAGTGCAAGCCCGCCCGCGGCTATTGCGCCGACCACCTCGCGGATCATGAGCACGTGGTCGAATCCTGAGGACGTGTGAGACATGGGCATCAAGAAAGCCGTGTACGCCGGGAGCTTCGACCCCATCACCAACGGCCATCTGTGGATGATCCACCGGGGCGGAATGCTCTTCGACAAGCTCGTGGTGGCCATCGGCACCAACCCGGACAAACGGTCCACCTTCACGCTCGACGAACGCCTCCAGATGCTGCGGGATTCGATCCGGGAGCCGGCCCACGTCAGCATCGACCACTTCCACAACCAGTTCCTTGTGAACTACGCCAAGTCCATCGGCGCCCAGTTCATCCTCAGGGGCATTCGCAGCGAGCACGACTACGCGTACGAGCGCACCATGCGCCACATCAACAACGACCTCTGCCCAGAGATCAGCACCGTGTTCCTCATCCCACCGAGGGAGATCTCCGAAGTGAGTTCGAGCTTTGTGAAAGGGCTCATCGGGCCCGATGGGTGGCAGGAGATCCTCGAACAGTTCGTGCCGGCGCCGGTGTACGAGGTGATCATCCAGAAGTACGGCGATGGCTCTGCATGAGCGGGGATGGGAGCGCCGGGAGGCTGAGGACGCGCGCCGCGGCAAGCCGCGCCAAGTCCGGAGCGTGCACCACGTGGACGTGCTCCCCCCGCGGCGCCCAGACCGCGGGATCGGTCGGGCCGAAGATCGCGACCGTGGGCACGCCGAGCGCCGCCGCGAGGTGGGTGATGCCAGAATCGTTGCCGATGTAGCACCGCGCGTGCGCGAGCATGGCCGACAGCTCGATGAGGGGAAGGCCGGCGACCCGATGCACGCGGCCCGACGCCGCGCGCGTCAAGGCCGGCAGCAGACGCTCATCCGCCGGGCCAGCCGAGAGCGCAACGTGGGCCCCGCGCGCATCGGCCAGCGTGTGGACGGCCTCCTCGAATCGCTCCCACGGCCAGCACTTGCGCAGGCCTCCGCTGCCGGGGTGGATCCACACGAGCCGGCCCGCGTCGATGCCGCGCCGCGCCAACTGCTGTCGCCCCCATGCGAGCCGTTCCTCGCGAAGGCATATACGCGCCGGCCGCGCTTCAGCCGAGATGCCGAAACAGGCCAGCGCTCCCATCAGATGCTCAGTCGCATGGCCCGACGCCGGCTTGGGAGGATGCACGATCACCGCGCCGGAGCAGGCGCGCCGAAGCCGG
Source organism: Planctomycetota bacterium (assembly GCA_024278415.1). Next base: position 2,637 of record JAJRTI010000024.1, read on the forward strand.
CGCTCCATCACTCCGTCCGCGTCCGGGGTGAAGCTGATGACCGCGTCTTGCGCGGCAAGCTTCTCACGCAGCGCCGACGGCAGGCCGCCCTCCTCCACGAACAACGCGGACCACATGGGCGCGTCGTAGCGAAGCACGCTATCCGCCAAGCCCGCATCGACCGCGAGACACGCGACCTCGGGATGCCCCGCGACCTCGATCTCAGCCGACGGCCAGCGCTCCCGAAGCGCCTCGAACACTGGCAGTGTCAGGATGAAGTCGCCGACCGCGCCGGCGCGCATGATGAGGATGCGGTTCATGGTGAAAGGCTGGGCTGCCATGCCGCTACGAGGAGCGCGCGGGCGGCCGCGACAGGGAATAGGGGTCTTTCGACAGCAGTTGCTTCGCGATGTCGATGATGTCGCGAATGCGCGCGTTCATGCACCGCGCCTCGCCGATCTGGCATGTTCGCAGGACGCCCGCGCGCGCGAAGACGCCTTCCATCTTGGCGAAATCGTTGGACGATCCATCTTGCCGAAGGTATTCGATCGCCGGCGACGGCACCCGGCGTCCATCCGGCAGAATCACGATTGACCCTTTGAAATCCCGGTGTGCGCGATAGGGCACGCGCACCAGTTCCTCCGCGCTGTGCAAGGCCGTGCACGACTGGAACGACACGCCGAGCAGCAGGTTCCAACTGTCCAACTCGTAGAGCCGGTCGAACGCGCTGCCCTTGCCGAAGCTGCTCACGCCATCGCCCAAAACCTCCTCCGCGTGCGGGCCGAACGCCGCTACGGAGTGGCAAATGTGCGTTCCCCGCACAACCCCCTCTCGCTGTCGGAACATCTCTGGGATACGCCCCGTCTCGCAAGGTGTCCTGGCCACGTCGAAGACGACTCCCTCCTTGTCATGGAATGTGCCCCACGTGAACGTCGGCACAACGAGTGTGCCCGTCGGCCTCACGGCTTCCAGCAGCGCGTCGATCACCGTGTCCGCGCCTCCTTCGACGAAACCAAACGCACCCAGCGACGAATGCACGAAGACCACATCGCCCAACGCGATCCCCAACTCGCGCAGCCCGGACACAATGTCCTCCCGCGTCGTGGGTCGGTGTGTTTGTTTGCGGATTTCGAGGGGCAGTTTCTGTTTGGGCATGGAGCGGACTTTTACAGCATCGACGACCAACATGTGAACAAAGAGCCGCGCCTTCGCTATCGCGGCCTCTCGGCGGGGGCGCCATTCCGGAGTTCGCGAACTCCGGAATGATGCCCCCGCCGGATGCGCCGGTCCAGGTCGCGCGTAACACTTCCGGCGAGTGCCGTACAGGCAAGCCTACTCCACCACCACCATCGCGTGCACGTCGTAGCGCGCGATGGGAATGACGATGTGCTCGCCGTCGCGGGACCAGGCGAGGTCCTGGCCCTCAGGCGCAAGGTAGATGCGCTTCGGGTCGGCCTCGCGCAGGAGGCGGATCTCCGTGTCGAGCACCGGCGGAATCTCTTCGATCACCTTGATCTTGTTGCTCGCGCGGTTGAGGTGGAAGTTGAGCAGGTGCACAACCGTGCGCTCGCGCTGCTGCATCACGCGCACCTCCGCGGACAGCGGCCCCGCGAACTCGACCTTGCGCTCGCTCAGCGGCACGATCGCGTCCAGCACGTTCTTGATGAAGATGCGCTGCGCCGGGTAGGAGTGTTGGTAGTACAGCTCACCCAACGGGCAGGCGATCGCGGCGGCCGCGCCCTTGCCGAACGCGTGGACCGTCGCGGCCGGGAACGGCGCGGCGTGCGACGGGTGGCCGTGCATGTGTGAGACCGTGCGGAACGCCTTCGCCTCGGTGTAGGGGTAAACCAGGGGGCAAAGCGCGTCCGCGGCCGTCGGCTTCAGGTGCGCCGCGCGGCCGTACGTGACCCAGTCCGAGATCGGCAGGCGGCCAGCCAGTGCCGTCTCGTGCGTGCGGAAGTAGTGCACGGAGTAAGGCGATAGCCCGCGATACTCGACGCCGAGAATATCCTCCATGATCGCCTGGCCCGCGCCGGTGAACGCAGCCTCGCCAAGCACGACGAGCTTGCCTCCCGCCTGAACAAAGTCGCGCAGGCGCGCGGCGACGGCCTCTTCGACCGCGTAGCACTCGACGATGATCGCGGTGAACTTCGTGAAGTCCGCGTCGCTGTCGACCACGTCGAAGTGCACGTTTTCCTCGAGCAACGTGTTGAGCAGACCGAAGTTGCTCGGCTCGGCCGCCTTGGCCGGGTGGAAGTCCTGGAACCGCTGGCAGAGCAGTGCGACATAGGGCACGCTCTCCGCTCCCTTGGTCCACTCCTCGCGCTCCGCGTAGTAGGCGAACGCCTTGCCCTCGGCTGCGTACGTCGCGGCGTCGAGCGTGCCGTAGGGGTTGCCTTGGTCGCCGATGGAAAGGGAGCAGCCGAGCGACAGCGCGAGGCCGGCTTCATACTGGAGCGCCGCGTCCGGCTTGACCCCGCCAAAGTCGGCCCACCCGCCGTGGAACCGGCCGGTCATGGCCTCGACGTGGATGCCCTTGGTGCGGTAGTAGCGGCCATAGAAGGGCGTGCGCTCGTAATCCCACGTGCTCGGCAGCGACTCGATGCACATGAAGGTCTGGCCCTTCTGGAGGCCGGCCTTGCCCACGAAGTCGGCCGTGTTGTAGTAGAGCGCTGCGTCGGGAATTCTTGCCAGAATACGCTCGGACGTGTTGTCCACAAACTCGCGCAGGCTCCGCACGCGGAACTCGGCGGCCGCGGCCGCGTGATCCGGGTTCACACCCTCCCGCTCCATCTTGCGCTTGCAATACTCGCAGTAGCACGTGCCCGGCATGAACACGGTCGCGTCGAAGAAGAAGCCCTTGATGAACGGGTACGCGTCCATCGTCTCGTCGACCATGGGCCACACGCGCTCCGGCACGTACGGCGAGTTCACGCACACGTGTTTGATGTGCCGATGCGCGACGAACGCGCCGTCTTTGCGTTCTTGGCGCCAGTCCGGGTTCTCGTCGAACGCGACGCCGTCGCGGGTGACGTTGTAGTAGGCCATGACCGGCATGCCGCGGCGATGGCATTCCCGGGCGATCGCGCCAAACAGGTCGCCCTTGAGGTGCGGATGGGGCGCGCCGAATTGGGTGGGGTAGTACGCCCACCCGTGGTGGTCCTTGATGAAGGACACGTGCCGGTTTGCGCCGGCCCTGATGAGCGTATCGACGTATTGCTCCGCGTCGAAGTGGGCCATCATGTCCCGGGCGCACGCGCCGGTGTGGAAGTCGATGAAGGCTTCGCGCAGGTGTTCGTTCATCCAGGCGGCCTGCATAGGGCGTCTCCTCGGATGTGGTTCAGTGCGTGATTCATGCCGGGGCGAACAGAGTCTCGGCTCGCGCGCGCGGCCTGTCGGCCGCGGAGTGTTGCGCCATGAGCGCACTGTCCGCCACTGATTATCGGACGAGTGCGCGGTACGCCAGCGGGGCAGCAGAGTGCGCGCAGAGCGCTTCAGCCCGTGGCCTCGCCGATCCCCGCCACATGCTTCGCGAAGGCCTCGTCCCGCATGAGCTTCGTCGCGAAGTTGAGGTATTTGGCCACGACGGACCGCACCGCCAGTTGAAGCTCGTACGTCTTCAGCGGTTTTTCGAGCAGGTGGTTCACGCCCGCCGCGATGCACATATCCACCACGTCGTCGCTCGCTGCGCCCGTGACCATGATCGTATCCTCATACACAGAGGGGAAGTTGTCCGCGACCGCGTCGAGGATATCGAACGCGTTCTTCTCCCCGGCGAACACGTCGAGCACAAAGATCGCCGCGGCAAGCCCTCGGCCCTTGCAGTAGGCGATGGCCTCGTTGGGATCGGTGAAAGACACCACGTCGCCCCACGTGTGGAAGCGCTGAACCATCTCGGTGATCGTCTCGCATACGGTGGGCTCGTCGTCGACGACGATGACGTCCAATCCGGTAGCCATGAGTCGCGCCTCCTTCAGGGTAAGCGAACGGTCGGGGCCGGGGCCTCCGGGGGCCAACTGTAGTTGGTGCATTCTCGCGACCGCCCCGCCGCGGTGTCAAGCGCGTAATCCTCCCTCATGCGAATGTCACGCCTATTTCATGCCCCACCTTCAACAGGTGGTCGCGCGCGGCAGGGTACTGCTCCGGCTTGAGGTGCTCCAGCATGATCGGCGGGGTTTGGGGCAGCTTGTCCAACTCGCGCAGGTACGTGTGGTAGTCCATGTCGCCCGCGCCCAGGGGCACTTCGTCCAAGTGCATCGCGAGCGTCGCCCGCAGCGTGATGTCCTTGGCGTGGCAACTCACGATGTGCTCGCCGAGCAGCCTGAAACAGCGCCGAATCAACTCGCCGGTGTTGTAGTAGAGCCGGGGCGCGATGACGACGTTCACCGGATCCAGGTGCACCGCGAAGCCGGGCCGGTCGATGGCCTTGACGAGGGCCGCGTATTGCTCGGGGCTGTCGGGCGGCATCCACTGCATCATCTCGAGTGCGAACTTCGCGCGCTGGGGCTTGACCGCGTCCACGATGCGGCGCACGACCTCGACGGCCCAGTCGAAGCCCTCCTGTGACACGAGCGCAGGGTGGGGATCGATGTTGCCGCCGGGCACTGGCGTGCCGAGGTAGTCCACGCAGCACCGCGCGCCCACTTCGTCGGCGAGCGCGAGCCGTTCGCAGACGTCCACAAACTTCTTCTCCCGATCCGCCTCGTCCGGCGGGATCATGTTGCCCCATGCGCCTACTTCCGCAATGACGACGTCCTCTGCCGCGAACGCGTCCCGAATGGCCTTGATGCGCTCCTTGTCGTCGAGCGTGCAGCGCGGGCAATACGCCGCGCTGTACCCAAACTCACGATGCGCGCGGGCGAGATCCTTGGGGTCGTCGGAGCTGCACGGCACGCCTTGTCCGCCGAGTCGAATCATGGGTTGTCTCCTCGTAATATTTCAGCCGAGTGCAACAGGGATAGCGCCTCCGCCCACCCCGTGTCGCCGGAGCGACGGCGTATGCAACAAGGCGGGCTACGCCCGCAACCCGGGAGCGGAAGGCCTTCGCCTTCCGACTTCATCGTGCGGGCGTGCAGGCATCGGAATGCGAAGGCATTCCGCTCCAGCTTCTTGTTTCTTGCCGCGGTTGCTGACAACGAAGGCGCGAACAGTGACTCACCTGGATGCTCCCCCTCGCCCGCATTGTAAGCGCCACGGCACAAGACCACAAGGTGTGTTCTTGGCGGGGGCGCCGGTATGGGGACCTGAGGTTCCAAGGATACCAAGGTTCCTCGCTGTTTCGTGTGGGTAGTGCCTTTCCCGCAACTGGTCCTGCTCATCGTTGCATTGGCCTTGGCCGAGCGGTAGGGCATGGGATGGCAGTTGTCAATTGGCGTTGGCGCAAGCGGCCACTCGCCCCAACGGGGCGTGACATATCAGCCCGGGGCGAAGCCCCGGGAAAACGTCGACAACCTCACTCCGCAAGCCCTGAAAGGGCGAGACATGGAGAACCC